>NVSS01000083.1 GCA_002732805.1 Coxiella sp. (in: g-proteobacteria) | reverse complement strand
ATCGTGGAATATGACGCCGAGCCGTATTTCGTTTTTTTGTATTGATATCCTCAGCGGTCTGATGTGTGTTCGTTTTTTTAAATTTAAAGTCCATACGGATCTCTATTTGGTTTTCTTAATAACATGCCAGGGTGCCATGCTTGTATCTTTATGTGACTGCATAATTATTTCGTAAATTACAGAGTACCCTGTAAAGAGTCGCATGAATAATTGGTATATAGGCATCAAAAAAAGATAAGGCATCAATCCCAAATCGACGCGCCTTCGCTCTGATACCAAGGTAATGTGCACAATATAAAAAAGGCATAATACCACCAGATAGTAACAATATCCAATCGCAAGCAAGGCCAATAACATGGCTAAATTATAAACATAGAATGCATACGTTAGATAACACAATAACAACATTGGTAATGCTATTTGAAATAGTAAGCCATACCATAAAATACCTATAAACCCTTTCCAGCCTAAAAATCGAGGACTAAATGACCTCCAATGTCGCCTGCAATATATATAAAATAAGTCTCCATCCCAACGTAGGCGTTGCTTAAGAAGCTCCATTAATGTATTCGGGGCATCTGTGTGAAGAACTGCTTTGGGTGCTGACACCATTTTTAATTGTTTAAAGCGCCTGAAATAGGAGTGAATTCGAAAGGTTAAATCTAAGTCCTCTGCCGTGCCGTTGTTCCATCCGCCGATCTTAGATAAAAATTTACGTCGGAATGCACCAAAGGCCCCCGATATATTATTCATAATATTTAATTGACCCATGCCAATACGGCCAAGTTGTATACCAAACATATACTCTAGAGACTGGAAGCGTGTCCATATACTGTCTTTTAAATTACGCACGCGAAGCGTACCCGATACACCGATAACATTAGCATCCGTAAATTGTTCGGCAATCCTTTCAACCATATCATTATCAACCGAACAATCACCATCAATACTAATGATAATATCACCGGTTGCCATGGCCAATCCTAAATTCATAGAGGAGGCATGTCCGCCTCGCGTTAGTTTTTCTAGGATTTGTATTTTTATTTCTTTGTAAGGGTGGTGATAGGAGGCTTTAATGTCTTCTGCAGCTCGTCGTGTATCATCATTTCCTGCCGGATCAATAGCAACAAGTATTTCTATCCTTCCGCGATATATTTGTTCCATTAATGAAATCAAGGTTGCTTTGATTTCATCACCTTCGTTATAACAGACAACCACACAACTGACCTTTGGATAATACGGCTCTCTTTTTGGGGCTGTATGATATTGCACAAAATAATGCCGTATAATACCAAGCATGATTATTGCATAAAAAGGCATTTCAATAACAATGACCGCAGAAAAATAGCGCAACAATGAAAATTGGTGACTGGTTACTAAGGTCAGGAAGTAATATAAAGTCTGATCAAATAGTTGCGTCATTGATTATCACCTATTAAAATTCGTGTCAGCAATAATTCGGCATCATAACGTACATTATTTTCTTGATATGAGCTATAAGATCGAGTGTGAATGTCAGGAATGTTTTGTTGATCGTTGCCGATAAGTTTATTTTTTATGTCCTTAAATAAAATTTCATTTGAGCTTGAACTTAGGTTGCGCTGTGGCATTAAAATATATAATGCGCGATGCTGTATATCAATCGTCATTATATCGGTCTTATTTAATAGGGGGGTAATGTTCCTAGCAGATAGCGGTAGCTCATACTCTGAAAAGTCAGGACTTTGAATGGCGATTAAACTAAAATAACATTGATCATTTTCATTCTGTAGCATTATATACCAATTTAATATATCCGAAAAATGTTTCAAGTTCGCTAAATTTTTCTCAATAAAAAGTGAGGAGAATCCATAACCATCCGGATCTAACACATAAGCGCTACCTTTATCGGATAAATGCAGCTCATGTAAAAGGCGAACATGTGTTTTATCAGGATCGGAATCCTGTCCACAAGCAAGGCATTGGATTTTGGTGGTCGCATCAACAAACTGTGCTGAACACGCATTGCAGACATAATTTTCTAAAGGTCTATCGTAGTCAATGCCAATGTGTCGTAATCTCGCATTACATTTGGTACAAAGCAATTTATCAGATGCAATAAATTCCTCCTGCGCGAATATATGACCGCAGGTAAAACAGTGTATAAAGGGTTTAAGCTCTATGTTAATGCTTGAGCATTCAGGACATTCTTCATGGTAATTTAAGTGTGCCGAATCACAAAATGTGCAGCACCGTAATTTATTAACAAGGCTCCCTCGATCTAATAAGCCAGCTGCAATGATGCCATCAAGCCAGCTCATTTGATTTTTTTCGGATTCATTGAAAAACAAGTTTGCCTGAGGGTATTCATAGGCAATAGCACTGTTCAAACATCGTTGCGGTAGTATGTGGCGACCTGGGCGAGCATTTAAATAGGCCAATAGGCACAGCGTTGGCGTGGCTGTCGAAACTAACTTAGGCATACGCTTAATTTGCGCTACTATTTTAGATGACGCTTCAGTCAACTGTTCATACGAATCAACAACGCCATCTGTTAAGGCGATCAGTGTGTCCGAACCGGGGAAGCTAATAAATAGAGGGGATACTGCAAACCGATGATGTTGTCGCAGCTGTGCTACCCATGAAACAATTGTGCTGGGAGGGTGCTGGCCTATTACCACAATAGAATCAGGTGTGCCGTCAAGCTGTATTAGCTCATCAATGTGAGCACAGACTGTCAATGCAAATTCAGGAGGATCACTGGCCGTGATAAAGTCAGAGCTAGTCTGCCTGTTTTGCAAGTAAAATATCCTTATCGCCATGTTCCCTCAAAATAAGACATTGATACCTATAACGAATTCGTACATTTATAAGTGTAGCAGATGTGTTCATAATATACACTAAAGATTGGCCGTTCGGAAGAATGCTAGAGCGACCTAACGGATGACCTGGTTTCAGGAGGCAGTGGCGGGGCGCCCATTATACCTATATCGAGTGATAATTCGTGAAATATGAGTTATATTAAGAGGGCTGATGCCGAGTAAGGCATTAGCTAATGGGTTTAACATGCTATTTTGGTGTGGGACTGGATTCAATTACTGAGCTCAAAGAACTGATAATTGTTGCCGCCTTTATGTTTGGCTTGATACATGGCGGTATCAGCATTTTTAATGAGCTCACCTTTATGCTTTGTTGATGATGGGTAAAAAGCAATGCCGATGCTGACATGGGGTTGTACTTCTGAAAAGCTTGTTTTTAGCGGTTTTGATAGATTGTCTATAATAGTGTTAGCGATTAATTGAATACTTTCTTTGCCATCTTCATTGTCAACAATAATAATAAATTCGTCACCACCAATTCTTCCTAGTGCATATTCTGGGTTTATTGATGATTTAAGGCGTTGGGCTACTTTAGTCAAAAATTCATCGCCAGACTTATGACCAAAGGTATCATTTATTTCTTTAAAATTATCAATATCAATATAGAACAGCGCTAGTTCAGTGTTGCAGTTTAGTTTTTTCATACGCTCATCAAGTATATTATAAATAGAAACACGATTGTAGAGTTGGGTGAGTGGATCTATTGTTGCAAGCCGCTCGAGCTCTAATTCAGCACGTACTTGCTTAGTAATGTCTTGATTCATTCCCGTTAATCGCACCGGATTTCCTGATTCATCATAACTTGCTTTGCCTTGTGCTGATATATAATGAATTCCGTCGGAATGACTAATTATCCTAAAATTAGTAGTCAGTATTTCCTTACTACTAAGGATTTTGTTTATGTGATCATCTACTTTTTCACGGTCATCTGGGTGCACGCAATGTTCAAAACTATGGTAGGTTCCATCAAATTGAGTCGGGGCAACATTAAATAATTGGTGCATGTTATCATCCCAAATTAGGGTGTTATCTTGAATAAACCAATCCCATATGCCAATTCCAACTCGAGTAACGGCCAAATTAAAACGATTTTGACTTTCTTGCAATGCAAGTAGTGCTTTTTTTTCAATAGTTATATCTCGATTAATTCCAGTCAGTCGTATGGCCTTTCCATTTTCGTCAAAACTAACGGTTCCTTCTGCCGTTATATAATGAACCCCATCAGAATGATTAATTAATCTAAGCTCAGATTTAATAAGCACCCCTGTTTTAATCGCCTCCTCAATATCGGACCATATTTTCTTACGATCATCTTCATGTAGGCATTGTTCAAAATCAATATAATGACTTTGAAAATTGTTTATATCCATATTAAATATATGAAACATGTTTTTGTTCCATATGAGTAAATCATCCTGTATAAACCAGTCCCATACACCAATACCTGTCGCATTGACGGCCAGTTCAAAACGATGTTCATTTTCGACATGTTGTTTAATATGTAACTTTTTTGCCATAATATTTAATCTGTTATTTATCCTTTATTTCGATTCCCATCGCGTTACCCAATCAAGTACTTGATCGGGCGGTAATGGCTTTGCAACAAAATAACCCTGTATGAGATCACAACCCGCTGCTTCGACGGTATCCCAATCCGCTTGAGATTCAACGCCTTCAGCAATGGTTTCAATATTTAGTTTGTTGGCGAGTTCAATACTTGATTCCAAAATTGATTTTGCCGAAGGTTTTTTATAGGCATCAAAGACGAAAGCACGATCTATTTTTAGTTCAGAGAAGGGTATTTGCTGTAATTGAATAAAAGACGAATATCCTGTCCCGAAATCATCAATGGATAACGAAAATCGTTTCAGGCTTAATCGTGTAATGACATCAAGAACGGTGGATAATTTCTCTATTAATTTACTTTCAGTAATTTCAAGAATAAATTGTGATGCCGATAGATTATTTGTCTTTACTAATGACTCTATATATTCAGGTAAATCAAGTTGGCTTAAATCATAAACGGATAGGTTAATCGAAATTTTAACATTTGGATTAAGTGCACCCCAGCCGGCTCTTTGCTTAACGGCCATCGAAATGACTTGGCGTGTCAGTTGATTAATCAAACCATTTTTTTCAGCAAGATTAATAAATAAATCAGGCGGCAGTATTCCAAATGCGGGGTGATTCCATCTTGCAAGAGATTCAAAACCAACTACCTTTTTTGTTTTGATATCAACTTTGGGTTGATAGAATAATATAATTTCCTCATTTTCCAGCGCACTTAGTAAATCCTTTTTGGAGAGCTCTATTTTATCTGAATCGGCCTGTTTACGAGTAGTGGGTCGGTCTTTCTTATTTCGAATAAGATTTAATAGCTTTTCATGTTCGAGCGGTTTCTCTAAGATTCCGAGGATATTTAACTGATGCTCTCTAGCCAAATTTTCACTGATGTCGAGAACTTTTTTATCTTCTCCACTCAATAAAATAATATCACCACCAAATTTTCGTGTTGCTAAATGCCGTATAAACTCAATGCCATCCATTTCAGGCATGTTCAAGTCACAGAGTATTAAATTAATTGTTTGTTCCGGGTTATCTATCAATTGTAATGCAGCTTGACCATTTTCAGATTTGTAAATATGCTCTAGGCCAATATTATGTAGTGAATTTTCGACGAGCTCTAAAAAGAAGCTGTCATCATCAAGAATTAACACTTGGTATGATTGCGTATCCATAGGTTCCACCGATTAAATTTTACATGCTAAATTAAGTATAGTATAGACCTCGATATTGCACAAAATATAACCTATAATAATGGGGTGATTCATTGGTATAGGGAGATATTTGTGGATGCTAGGGCGTCTGGAAGAAGAAATAAATTTGTTTTATTTCAATGGATTAGGTTGATTTTTGGTGTATTGGTTGTTGCTATTGGCATCATTGTTCTCGTAGGCTGGTATGCTAGGTTGCCCGCGCTGATACAGGTATTGCCCCGTTTCGTTCCTATGCAATACAATACCGCCATTGGCTTCATTCTATCAGGCATAGGCCTGCTGTTACTACGCTATCGATATGTTGCTTTGTTTATTGGCGTTCTTATTCTCTTACTTGGAACGCTTACATTAATTGAGTACATAGTGGGTATTGATTTAGGAATCGATCAATTATTCATGAATCATTATCTTATCACTAACACGTCTCATCCTGGCCGAATGGCACCGAATACAGCTATATGCTTTACATTAA
Source organism: Coxiella sp. (in: g-proteobacteria) (assembly GCA_002732805.1). GTDB lineage: Bacteria > Pseudomonadota > Gammaproteobacteria > Coxiellales > Coxiellaceae. Next base: position 2,964 of record NVSS01000083.1, on the reverse strand, counting down.
CAGGGGGATCATTATTAATAACCTGGTTTAGGAAGTTTAATTTTCAAACATTAGGGCTAATATTATTAAGTATTGTGATTATCGTTTTGGGGGTAATTGCTTTGTTTGGTTATTCTATATCAATAGCAACAACCTATGGCTGGGGCCTTTTAACGCATATGGCAGTGCATACCGCAATAGGATTTATTATTGTTGGTTTTGGTTTGTTGTTTTATAGCATGGGTTATCAATCATTTAGATTTGAAGCGCGGTTATTTAAACTGCCCTTAATGACATTCATTATATGTATGGCAATTACGGTAATGATATGGCAAGCCATGTTAGGTACGGAATCAACAGATCTAACAAAAAGTTTGCGTCAAACTAAAAATATGTTAGCTAACAACATTACGCTTTCATTTAAAAGACAGCTTGTTGAATTAAATCAATTGCTAAGTTATTGGGATGCACGTGGTTCTGGTCTTGATAACGAGCGATTACGTAGTGCCTCTCAGTACTTTAAAATGCAAACGATAAAAGACATTGCTTGGATTAATGATAGAAAGAAATTACAGTGGATACATCGATCAAAAATTCGAAAAGATCGCCAGGTAATTGATCAGCCAGTGGTTGATTATATGGGCGGGTTGACCGATTCAAATCGTATTCAAATTACTAAGCCGGTAAAAACAAAATCCGGAATTTATGTTATTGGCATATATCGATCTATCTATAAAAATAATGTATTACAAGGTAAAGTCACCTCTATTTTATACCTTAATGAGTGGATTAATACATTAGTCCCCGACTTTATTAAGCGAAACTTTGTAGTACTTATAAAATATAAAGACAATTACATATATCAGTCTACAGCGTCATCCGATAAATCAATACAAGAAAAATGGCAGCAAATAACGCAGTTGAAGCTGGGTAATGAAACCATCCTTCTCGAAATTTACCCAACGCGTCGAGCCTATAATGATTTTTATTCATGGTCACCTACTTTTATTTTTGTGGGGGGACTTATCCTGTCCATGTTGTTAGGCTTAATTTGTTATATGTGGCTGTTAGGCAAGCGATCCAAGTGGGAGGCTGAATCTGCTAATGAAGCAAAATCTTTGTTTTTATCAAGCATGAGTCATGAGCTAAGAACACCATTAAACGCAGCAATTGGGTACGCCCAATTATTAGAGCAAGATCCATCGCTGTCAGCCGATCAAAAATCGTATGCAAAATCCATCTATTCATCAAATAATCATTTGCTAACGTTAATAAACGATATACTTGATTTATCTAAGATTGAGTCAGGGAAGGTTGAACTTTCAATTGAATCCGTACTGTTGAATGACATTATGGCTGAATGCCTCGAATTAGTAAAACCAATGTTAGATAAGTATAATGTTACGTTATTTTATGATGTTAATGCTTATGCTCGTATTTATATAAAAGGTGATTATGTTCGTTTGAAGCAAATCATGCTTAACCTTATCTCTAATGCTATAAAGTATAACAAATTGAATGGTTCAGTCACTGTTTCGATTGATTCTATTTTTGATAATAAAATTAGAATTCAGGTAACAGATACAGGTAGGGGCATTTCAAAGCACAATCAAAAAAAATTATTTCAACCTTTTCAGCGACTGGGTGAAGAGCAGGGCGATACTGAAGGTACGGGCATTGGGCTGGTGATAATGAAAAAAATGGTTGAATTGCTAGGCGGCACGGTACGAATTAAAAGTATAGAAGGTGTTGGCACAAACGTCTTTTTAACACTTTCACCAGGGAAATTTGAAGAGGCTAAGCACCGTGCATTAAGCAAACAGGTTTCTACAGGTCAGCTCCAAAACATCGCCATAAACACCTCTCTGAAAATTCTATTAGTTGAAGATAATCCGTCAAATCAGGCTATCGCCTCTCAGCAGCTCTTATTTTTTAATTGTAACGTTGATATTGCCTCAAATGGGGAAGAAGGGTACAACCTTTGGGGAGGAAATGATTATGGCTTAATATTAATGGATTGTAATATGCCCGTCATGGATGGCTATGAATTAACAAAGCGCATTCGACAAGAAGAATCAATAACGAATAGGCATATACCGATCATTGCATTCACAGCAAATGCGTTTAAAGAAGATCTGAATAAATGTTATGCCGCGGGTATGGATGATTACTTGATTAAGCCTGTTGAATTGTCGATTCTAAAAGAAAAATTAATTAGGTGGTTGCCAAATCATGGGACTATTTCTGAATCTTTTTCCGAACAGAAACAACAATCGTCGCGTAGTCAGTCGGAGAATAATTCACTTATTGATATGTCAATATTGGAAAAATATGTTGGCTCAGACAAGAATATTCAATTATTAATGTTAGATAAGTTCATTGAATCCGCAAATGACATTATGAGCAGCCTATTAATTGCACATGATAACGCCTCAGTTTCGGACATACAATTTCAAGCGCATAAGCTTAAATCATCGTCGAAAGCGATGGGCGCCAGTAGTTTTTCTGAACTATGTCTGCAGCTTGAAAACGCAGCCAAGAAAAATAATATGGTTAAGCTCGATGCGCTTATGCCAAAGATAGAATTAATGCTTAATACAATTCGAATAGAGATTAAATCAATGACGGATCAGCCCGATAAATAAAAAGGAGTTTATGATAATGAAAACAATCTATATATTTGCATCAATCACATTGGGCGCTAATATTGCGTTTGCCGATGTAATACCTTCAAATAATGCTACAGAATCCACCATCAAAGCAAATAATAAGGTTTTAAATGAGCTTCCTTTTAGTGATAAAAAAGATTTTGAATTAGCTCAAAAAAATCTTATTGCAAAAGAAGGCAATGTTGTCATAAAGGATAACAAGGGCCGTGTGGTCTGGAGCTTGGTTGGCTATAAGTTTTTAGACCCAAATAGTTCGCCACCTGATACCGTAAATCCAAGCTTATGGCGTCAAGCAGTGTTGAATATGTATCATGGG
>NVSS01000082.1 GCA_002732805.1 Coxiella sp. (in: g-proteobacteria) | reverse complement strand
CAATGTGGGCAAGCATAGATTATTTTCACTTTCATGATATAAATTCCTTTAAAATCGAATCTGTACCTACGCATAAGTACCGATGACAGCAATTCTGTACTTATCCGCAGGTACAGATTTAAAAATAAATTAAAATACTATTTAGTTCAACATATTACAAACAGATTTCGCAAAATAGGTAATGATAAAGTCTGCGCCGGCACGCTTCATTGCCAACAAACTCTCATACATCACCTTGTCATGATCCAACCAACCATTGTCTGAGGCCGCCTTGATCATCGCATATTCACCGCTTACTTGATAAGCACACAGTGGCACTCCCGGATACGCTTGTTTGATACGATAAATTACGTCAAGGTAATAACTCGCCGGCTTGACCATCAGCATATCGGCGCCTTCTTCAAGGTCCAAATCTACTTCGCGGTAAGCAGCGTCACCATCAGCACAATCCATTTGGTAAGACCGACGGTCACCAAATTGCGGCGCACCCTCAGCCGCTTCACGAAAGGGTCCGTAAAGCGCAGAGGCATATTTCACGGAATAGCTTAAGATTGGGGTATTACAAAACCCCGCTTTATCCAAAGCCTGGCGAACCGCACCCACCATACCATCAATCATCCCACTCGGTGCCACGACATCGGCCCCGGCTTCTGCAAAACTCACCGCTTGTTTGGCTAAATTAATGAGCGTAGCATCATTATCCAGTTCAAATGCATCACCCTGCTTTTTGATCACGCCACAGTGGCCATGATCGGTAAACTCACAAAAACACACATCGGCGATGACGAGCAGTTCGCTATTTAACGATTTTATTTTACGAATGGCCTGCTGAATAATGCCCTGCTTACTCCACGAGCATTTACCTTGTGGATCTTTATTCTTCGGGATACCAAATAGCAACACAGCCTTTATTCCTAGCTGCGTAATCTCTGCAATCTCATCCTCTAAACGATCAACACTTAATTGAAACTGCCCTGCCATCGATGGAATAGGAAGGCGTAAGCCCTTACCTTCTTTGATAAATAGAGGGTAGACAAAATCGTTCGGCGATAATTCATGCTCACGCACTAAATCACGAATGCCTGGATGCTGGCGCAAACGGCGCAAGCGGGTAGTTGGAAAATGAGACATAACGAAACTCTCGTATTGACAAATAATGTGCCCATTCTAACACAGATTTTCTAACGCTGAATGCGCCAACGTCCATTATGCTTTTTGCACACAACATGTGTCATAATTCATATCATAAAAACCATCCACATAGACCATGCCTTGATCAGGGTCAATTAACATAATAAAATCATAGTATTATGCCATTAACCCAAAACCAACCCACAAGCTTATCCACAGAATCTGTGGAGAGTCTACGCCCTAACCGGCTGTTATTTGCTCAATCTGATCCCAAATAACACCGCCACACATCCAACTGCCAACAACACTCAAGGCACAGATGTATTTTTGGCGTAACGGCTTAGCAATACCAATGCAAAAATCAAAGTGACAATCTCAGTACAGGGGTTGTGCCGCAAATTCAGCGCGCATACTATGATGTCAGCCTAAGTAATCAATACTGTTTTTTATAGAACGTAATCAAAACACTAAACTTTTTTCCCTATAGGTCGTGGTGGATGGGGATCAAGCCCTTTTTTTGCTGTATTTGTACCGTGTCTTTTGATACATCTCCGACAATACCTTCTAATAGTTCAATATCATTTTTCGTTGGCCTCACAAAAATACATATAGGTTTCGTGCTTGATTCATAGTAGTGATCCCTTCCTGAGTAGTTATCAACAAGGGCTCACTTATATCACTACAATCTGTTAGTTACACTCCGTATAAAATACTAGATTTAAAAATACAACCCAGTATTGTGCTAATAGGCATCACAATAATGCCCTTACTCTACATTAGGCTAGACCTTGAACATTTCCAATATTACCCATAAAATCAATGCATTATGGGCACAACCCCAAGCCAACCCACAACCTTATCCACAGAATCTGTGAGTTATGCTATACTGCACAGTATGCAGGCATAATTCACGCTAGGGAGAGAAACATGAAGTCCTTTGAAGAAGTCATGACGCTGTACCATCAACAACACAGAAATAACACCAATAAGTTACTCCACCAAATCGGCATACCGGCCATTATTTTCGGCGCCTTTATGCTATTGAACTGGGTTAATCTTGATTTTGGCACCGTATGGAAGATCAGCTTTGCTTGGCTTGTCCTTATTCTTGGTGCTGTTTACTATTTTATGTTGGGCATCTACAAGCTTGCTAGCGCCACCACCGTCATTATGATTATTGTCTTGTTTTTTGCAGCCTGGGTTGCAGGCCCTTATCCAACAGTCTTTAGCGGTGTTTTATTCCTGATTTTATTCTTTGGTGGCTGGGGATTATTATTCGCCGGGCACGGCATCGAAAAAAATAAACCCGCCTTCATGAAAAGCATCGAGCAAATTCTCGTTGCGCCACTCTTTTTAGTTTTGAGCTTGATGCAAGTTTGTGGCTTAGAAAAAAAGACCAGCGGGCAATCATCCTCTAAAAAATCAGACGATGATGGTGATTTAGAGTAGCTGGATTCTGTTAACCTAGGAACGTGTATCCACTAAACGCTTGGGCGCGACGCGCCCATCATCTTGACGTTCGCCAACACCAAAAAAGATGCCTTCTTCTGTTTGTAACCGCAACCACTGACAGTTTTCAGGCAAATTAGGCACGTGTACGGGACTTCCTTGCTTCAGGTAATGTACTAAATCAGCATTTAATTGGATGGCAGGCCAGGATTCAACCGCCGTATCAACGGGTAATAGAAACGCATCCATGGTTTCAAATTTTTCCGCTTCTTTCAATTTTTCAAGCACCGGCAACGTAATCATATCTACTTCGTTATACACGCCTACTTGGGTACGACGTAACTCAATAACATGAGCACCACAACCCAGTAACTCACCTAGATCATCTGCAATCGTACGAATATAGGTGCCTTTACTGCACTTCACGGAAAATGTGAGAACTTCATCTTGATAATCAAGGACATCCAATTGATACACCGAGATAGTGCGCTCTTTACGCGGGACCTCAATGCCATTGCGTGCATAATAGTATAGGGGTTTGCCCTGATATTTCAGTGCTGAGTACATCGACGGTATTTGCGTGACACGACCACGAAATTGGTCACACGCTGTATCAATTTGTGCTAGCGTTAAGTCAGGTACCGGTTTGGTTGCCACCACCTCGCCTTCCGCATCGGACGTCGCCGTACGCACACCGAACTTAGCTTTAACATAATAGGATTTATCGGCATCAAGCAAATATTGTGAAAATTTCGTTGCCTCACCAAAACAAATCGGCAGCATGCCGGTTGCTAAGGGATCTAGACTACCGGTATGGCCCGCTTTTGCCGCAAAGTATAAATACTTTACTTGCTGCAGTATGGCATTAGACGAAAAACCAATGGGCTTATCGAGTAATAGAATACCATTTACTTTGCGTCTGTTGCTTTTTTTCATACCACCTAGTCTTCATCTACTTCTTTAATACGATGCAGCAAACTCGCCAGTTGTTCCGCATTTTCAAGATTTTCATCGAATATGAAATGCAGCTTTGGAACATAACGTAGTGCTACTTTCTCAGCCAACCGCTGGCGTAAAAAACCAACGCCTTTATCCAGCGCCTTTGCTGTTTCCAAACGTTCATCACGGTCGAAAAGCGTATAAAAAATACGTGCGTTACGCAAATCAGGTGCCACAACCACTTCAGTGATTGATATTTTATTTAAGCGAAGATCATTCGTCTCACGCTGCAAAATAGTAGCGATTTCACGATGAATCAAGTCCGATACTCTGTGTGATCGTTTGGAAGTGCGTTGGCTCATAAGGTTCGTTGAACCTCAATTTTCTCAAAGCACTCGATCTGATCACCCGCTTGAATATCGTTATAATTTTTAACGCCAATACCACATTCCATGCCATTGCGTACTTCATTGGCATCATCTTTAAAGCGTTTGAGTGATTCCAAACCACCTTCGAAGATAACCACATTGTCGCGTAATACACGAATCGGTAAATTACGCTTCACTTTACCTTCCGTTACCATACAACCCGCAATCGATCCAAACTTGGAAGAGCGGAACACTTCACGCACCTCAGCCAAACCAAGAATCTTATCTTCAAATTCAGGCGCCAATAATCCAGTCATCGCTAATTTAACCTGATCAATCAAGTTATAGATGATGCTGTAGTAGTGAAGATCAACACCTTCACGCTCAATCAACTTACGCGCAGACATATCGGCACGCACATTAAAGCCAATCACAATCGCATTGGAGGCCAGTGCTAAATTGATATCAGACTCATTAATACCACCAACAGCGCTTGCCACGATATTGACTTTGACTTCACTCGTGCTCAATTTATTCAATGAATCACAAATCGCCTCAACCGAACCTTGTACATCGGCTTTTAACACCATATTGAGACTACTAATCTTGCCTGCTTTCATACGATCAAATAAGTTTTCAAGGCGCGCGCTTTGTTGTTTCGCAAGACGTACATCACGGTACTTACCTTGTCTAAAGGTTGCAATTTCACGTGCTCGCTTCTCATCAGAGACAACCATCACTTCATCGCCTGCTATGGGTGTTCCCGATAATCCTAGAATTTCAACAGGAATAGACGGGCCTACCATCGGATGTTGCTTGCCATCGTCACCCAGCATAGCGCGTACACGACCAAATTCGCGACCGGCTAACACCATGTCACCTTTATTGAGTCGACCTGCCAATACCAGTACCGAGGCCACAGGACCACGTCCTTTATCAAGGCGCGATTCGATTACAACCCCTTGAGCCGGACCCGTCACACGTGCTTTCAGCTCTAACACTTCAGCTTGTAATAAAATACCGTCCAACAAATCATCAATACCTTCACCCGTTTTTGCGGAGATGTTTTGGAACATCACATCGCCACCCCAATCTTCGGGAATGACATCACGCTGAGCAAGTTCATTTTTCACCCGATCAGGATCTGCTTCGGGTTTGTCTATTTTGTTTACGGCGACAATAATCGGCACGTTAGCGGCACGTGCATGCTGAATTGCTTCAAGTGTTTGCGGCATGACGCCGTCGTCTGCAGCAACCACTAAGATCACTAAATCCGTGCATTTAGCACCACGAGCACGCATTGCTGTAAACGCTTCATGTCCTGGGGTATCTAAAAAGGTAATCATACCTTTGTCCGTATCCACATGATAGGCGCCAATATGCTGCGTGATACCACCTGCTTCAGTACTGGTCACTTTTGCGCTACGAATATAGTCTAATAAGGATGTCTTACCGTGATCAACATGGCCCATTATCGTAACAACAGGTGCACGTGACTCTAATTCAGCATCGATAAATTCGTGATTCTGTAATGACTCTTCTAATGCGTTATCCGATACCGTTTTTGGCGTGTGTCCCATTTCTTCGACGAGCAACACAGCCGTATCTTGGTCCAGCATTTGATTAATTGTTGCCATCGCGCCCATGCCCATCATTATTTTAATGACTTCGCCTGCTTTAACGGACATCCTTTGCGCCAAATCACCCACGGTAATAGATTCAGGGATGATCACTTCTTTAATCACCGGTGCCGTTGGCATGGCAAACCCTTGTGCCAACGTCGACGACGACGCGCTGCCACCGTGATGGCGTTTCTTTCTACGTCTGCCACGTGATGACTTATCTTTAATGTGTAGTTCTTCACGATCAAAACGACTACGGCGACGTGTACGTGAATCACGTTTATGTCCCGACTCGTCTGATTTGTCCGATTCTTTACCTGATTTCTTGTCTTTTGTCTCAGTTTTAGCTTTTTCTTTTAGCGGTCGCACTTCGGTCGGCGCTTTAACTACCGCTGCTTCTTCTTTTGCAGGTACTACTACTGCTTCAGTCTCATCAACAACAGGTGTTACCGCGGCTTCTTCAACAACAGGCGCTACCGCTTCAGCGACGACAACAGCGTCAGCAACAACGTCAGCAACAACGATTTCTTCTTCAGGCTCTTCAACAGGCTGCGGTTTTGCATACGTGCGTTTTGCACGGATGACCACATCTACTTTTTTATTGCCTTGTTTAGCGACCGTCGTACTCTTACGCTTTAAGGTAATTTTTTTACGTTGTTTGGTTTCATCGCCACCACGGCTATTTTTTAGATGGAGCAATAACGTACGCTTTTCTTCAACCGTAATGCCATCATCCACACTCGAGACGTCAACCCCTGCATCTTTTAATTGCTCGAGCAAGCGCTCCGGTGTTGCCTTTACCAATGCTGCAAGTTCTGTGATGCTCGTTTTTGCCGACATGCGTATGCCTCTTGATCGTTACTAGGTTATAGGTTTAGTCTTCAAACCAATGTGCGCGCGCCTTCATAATAAGCGCCGCTGCTTCTTCAGGTTCGATTTCTAACACGTCAGTTACATCATCAACGGCCTGTTCCGCTAAATCTTCACGTGTGATAATGCCTTTACTCGCAAATTGGCGCGCCAGCACATCGGTCATACCCTCAAGGGATATTAAATCTTCCGCCGGTTCAGCGTGACTAATTTCTTCTTCGGATGCAATTTCTTGGGTTAATATCACATCGCCTGCACGTCGTTGTAATTCTTCTGCTAAATCGTCATCAAAACCATCAATGGCTGCCATTTCTTCAAGCGGTACATAGGCCACATCGTCAACGCTGGTGAAGCCTTCGATCACCAGTACATCAGCAATATCACCATCAACATCTAATTTGTCCATGAACAATGCTTTGATGTCGTGCGTTTCTTTTTCGTGTTTATCGCTGGCTTGATCATCCGTCATGACATTCAAAGTCCAGCCCGTCAAATTACTTGCTAATCGCACATTTTGACCGCTACGTCCGATCGCTTGCGACAACTGCTCTTCAGCAACGATAATATCCATCGCGTGCGTATCTTCATCCACTACAATAGAAACCACTTCCGCAGGTGCCATCGCATTAATCACAAGTTGCGCCGGGCCGTCATCCCACAGTACGATATCAATACGCTCGCCACCTAACTCATTCGAGACAGCTTGCACACGCGATCCGCGCATACCAACACAAGCACCAATAGGATCAATACGGCCATCATTCGTCTTCACGGCAATTTTTGCACGTGAGCTTGGATCACGCGCCACGGCCTTCACCTCAATCACTTCTTCACCAATCTCAGGGACTTCGATCTTAAACAACTCACGTAAAAATTCAGGTCGTGTGCGACTCACATGTAATTGTGGTCCACGGCGGTCCGTCGATACGTCATAAAGGTAAGCACGCAAACGATCATTCACACGAAAGGCTTCGCGTGGAATCATTTCTTCACGCAACATCACCGCTTCCGCATTTTCGCCCATATCGAGAATAAGATTATCACGCGTCACGCGCTTCACAATACCAATAAGGATCTCACCAATACGACTCGTGTACTGTTTGGCAATTTTATCGCGCTCAGCTTCACGTACTTTTTGAATAATCACTTGTTTCGCTTGCTGTGCCGCAATACGCCCAAACTCAATAGAGTCAACCTGTTCTTCAACAACATCACCGACCGCTAAAGTCTCATCAATTTCTCTCGCCTGAACGATATCCAATTGCTGCTCTGGCAATTCGAATTCACACTCATCATCCATCACTTCCCACACACGGAACGACTCGTAACCACCCGTTTTGCGGTCGATCGCGACCCGAATGCGTACTTCGTCTTTATAACGCTTTGCTGTCACCGTCGCCAATGCGGTTTCAATTGCTAGGAAAATGACTTCCTCAGGCACCCCCTTTTCATTCGAAAGGGATTTTGCGACAAGTAAAATATCTTTATTAACCATAAACCGACCTCAAATTTCAGGCACAACCTGAGCCTTTTCTATCTGGTTGAATTGTAATTGAACTTCATCATCTTGACCACACTGCATTGTGATTTTTTCAGCATCTGCAGCGACCAAGACCCCATTGAAATTTCGTTTTCCATCCAATGCCACACGCATACGTACTTTTAGCTTCGTATTGAGATAACGCTGATACTGCTCTGGCTTGAAGAGTATACGATCCATCCCGGGTGACGACACCTGTAATTGGTAAGCACTCGATATAGGATCCTCAACATCCAGCACCGCACTCACTTGGCGGCTCACACGAGCACATTCACCTAATGTGATGCCATTCTTGCCTTCAACATAGACCCACAGCTCCGTCTTCTTCGCATGACGCAGCAGCTCACATCCCCATAACTCAAGGCCCAAGGCCTCGATTGCAGGTGTAATGATGTCTACCAATTTATTATTTTGCATTGTTTTATCTCGCCACTATTCGGATCAATATATGCACATATGCAAGCGTTCGAATAGTTACTCTATCTCATGTTTGGAGCATAACCTACTGTTTTTTAGTATAAAAAAAGGGCCTTTGGCCCCTGCTTAATACACAAAACAGATTGGTAGCGGGGGTAGGATTTGAACCTACGACCTTCGGGTTATGAGCCCGACGAGCTGCCAGACTGCTCCACCCCGCATCGAGAAAGCCATATTATAGAGAAAGTCTAAGAAAAACAAGTTTTTTCAACAGCAACCTTGACCCAAATCGCCCCAATCAAGGGTAATATTGTATCGTTGATGCCAAACCTATATAACCTTTGTCTGACTTAAACGATTTTCGAGGCATTGCAATAGCGAAAAAACACCCGTTTGAGCCGATAATCGGTATTTCGCCAACGTTTGACCGGGGCCGACCTTCACCGTGGCAAAGGGGGTATTCTGCAATTCGGCAAACACATCCTCATCCGTACGATCATCACCAATCGAAAAGCCATGTGTAAACTGTGGGTGACGATCTAAGAACCAATGGAGGAACACCCCCTTATTAGCCTCCATCGCACAAACCTCAATGATTTTCTTACCATGCATCAACCGTGCCGGAAATTGCGACAGTCCGTTTTCAAGTTCTTCGTTGAGCTTAAGCGCCTGTTGTTCGGCAAAATCGCGTGGTGACTTGCGGTAGTGCCATGAGATACAAAATGATTTTTGTTCAATGAAACTACTGGGCACTTGCTTC
>NVSS01000081.1 GCA_002732805.1 Coxiella sp. (in: g-proteobacteria) | reverse complement strand
TGATTGAAAAAAGGGGGAGATCGAAAGAATCGCCGGAACTGACACCTTATGTTACCTTATGTTAAAATACAACGCATGAGCTCGAAAAAACAAAACAATTCGCCGGAACCCCTGTTCGATACACTGGAGCACACCTATGTGAGCTACCTGCCGGCCCATCTTGCCGATAAATACAAACAAGATTATCAGCACGCATTGCAATTCTTGCACAGCTACCGTGGCTCCGAGGCTACCTTTAATTCCTATCGGCGCGACGTTGAGCGGCTATTACATTGGTGCTGGAAAATAGCTAAAAAACCACTGAATAAAATCAAACGCACTGACTTTGAAGCCTACGTTGAATTTTGCCAATCGCCGCCTGCTCCTTGGGTAGGCACCAAAACAGTTAAGCGCTTCAAGGATAAAGAAGGACAGCGTTGTGCCAACCCCGATTGGCGGCCATTTGTAGTCTCTATAAGTAAAATTGATTTTCGCGAAGGAAGTGTGTGCGACCCCAAAAAATACGTATTATCTCAAAAATCTATGCAGGCAATTTTTTCAGTGTTAGGCAGCTTCTACAATTACTTAATCCAAGAGGAATATATCGACTGGAATCCTGTCGCGCAAATTCGCCAGAAAAGTAAATTTATTCGCAAGCAACAATCTCATGCCACTGTGCGTCGTCTAAGTGATTTGCAATGGACTTATGTTATCGAAACAGCCGCATTATTAGCACAGGACAACCCCGACAAACACGAGCGTACCTTGTTTATCATGAATGCCTTGTACGGCATGTACCTGCGCATTTCTGAGCTCAGCGCTCAAAAACGCTGGCAACCGCAAATGGGCGACTTTAAAAAAGACTTGGATGGTCATTGGTGGTTTACGACGGTAGGTAAAGGGAACAAAGAGCGCCAAATTAGTGTCAGTGACGCCATGTTAAAGGCACTAAAACGTTACCGCCAGTCCCTCGGTCTCAATGTCACCCCCTCGCCTGGCGAGCAAACACCGTTAATTTTACGCAGCAATGGCAAAGGCCCTATTTCCAGTACACGCCACATACGCATGATAGTGCAACATTGCTTTGATAGTGCGTACCAACGGATGCAAAGCGATGGCTTAGGAGAAGACGCCATTGAGCTTAAATCAGCGACAGTACATTGGTTACGGCATACCGGTATTTCCAATGACGTTAAGCACCGGCCACGTGAACACGTACGCGATGATGCGGGGCATGGCTCCAGCGCCATCACAGATAAGTACATTGATATCGAACGACGTGCACGGCATGCATCTGCTAAAAACAAAGTGATTAACCCTGAAGAGAGCTAATGCACCACTAATTTACCAATTCCCCCCTCCTAACTCATTGATTGAATCTAAATCAACCCTTATATTTTTGCATAAATAGGTAGACATCCTATAGTTAGATGAGGAGAATAGTGAACTTTCAACGACCCGGGGGAAGGGGGTAACATGCCATATAAGTTACTTTTTGTTACATTAGACGCGCTCATCACTGACATTGCTTGGCAATGTTCTAAGGAAGGGCACGATGTCCTAATGTATATCGATAACAAAGAAGAAGACGATATCGGTGATGGCCTCATCAATAAAACTAAAGACTGGAAACAGAATATCGACTGGGCTGATGTTATTATATTTGATGACGTGTTGGGCCAAGGAAAAGTGGCTCATGAATTACGACAACAAGGCAAGGCCGTGGTTGGCGGTACCGAGTATACCGACCGCTTAGAAGACGATCGCAACTTTGGACAAGATGAAATTGAAAAACACGGCATCGAAGTAATCCCCTACGAACAGTTTAGCGATTTTGATGAAGCCATTCGTTATGTCAAAGAACATCCTATGGCCTACGTCATTAAACCCAGTGGCGAAGCCCAAAACATCAAACGGTTATTATTTGTCGGGCAAGAAGAAGACGGCAGTGATGTCGCGCGTATTTTAGCATCCTACAAAGACATTTGGGCTGACGAAATTGATATCTTCCAGCTGCAACAAAAAGTAATTGGTGTTGAAGTTGCCGTGGGCGCCTTCTTTAATGGCAACCAATTTGTATACCCGATCAATATAAACTTTGAAAATAAAAAATTATGTAATGGCGGCTTAGGGCCATCAACAGGCGAAATGGGCACCAGCATGTTTTGGTCTGAACCTAATGTATTATTCAATGCCACACTTAAGAAATTTGAAGCCACGCTAGCCAAAGAACACTATGTGGGCTATATCGACATTAATTGTATTGTTAATGAAAAAGGCATCTTTCCTTTAGAGTTCACCAGTCGCTTTGGCTACCCCTCCATTAGTATCCAACAAGAAAGCATGATCACACCCTTCGGTGATTTCCTTCATGACATCGCCCACGGGAAGATCACACGCTTTAAAGCACACAAAGGCTACCAAATGGGCGCGCGCGTTGTTGTTCCGCCATACCCTTATCGTGATAAACGCACGTTCGACGGCTATTCAAAAAATGCGGTCGTTGTGTTTAAAGACAAAAATAATACGCAAGGCGTCCATATCGAAGACGTTAAAATGGTCGATGGCCGTTGGGTAGTGTGTGGCTCTTCTGGGACTGCGTTAATCGTTGCGGGCATGGGCATGACGATGAAAGAAGCACAACAACAAATGTATGAACGCATCGAAAATATTTTAATTCCCAACATGTATTACCGCACGGACATTGGTAATCGCTGGTTTAGTGAACATGATGCATTGCATGTGTGGGCCTACTTGCACACTACAGGCGAAGTTTACGACGATAGCAAATAAGCAACAGCATGCTGACACCCACCATCCCTACTTGGACGTAATAAAGCGTAACGATGCTCACGTCCTTACCCCCCATGAACAAAAACGCATACATTGTACTCATAATTAGTCCTGACAACGCTGTAAAGCTTGATTGGACGCGTCCTTGAACCTTTATATCAGTAAGCTGTTGCGCTTTCGTCATCACAAGTGGCCACATCGCAAAACCCACACCAATAAAAAAGTTGATGGCGTCGGCGCCGATGAGGTCGCGATTGTTAGCAAACAACACAAACGAGGCAGCTAATATTATATTTAACGCAAACAGTACCCGAAACAAACCAAATCGTCTCACAAAGATAGGCGCTACAAAATTGCCTAAAACAACGCCCACTGATAAAGCGGCTTCAATACCACCAAATTGACTGACCGTTGCAAATAGATAGCGTGTCACGAAGGGCGCCGTTAATACCGGTATAATCATGTAGGTAACTAACGCAATCAACTCAAGCGTGTAAGCAACTTTAATCTCGGTACGTTTAAATATATAGTTAAATCCTACACGCATATCCGCTAATACGGTCTGCTTAGGGGTTGGTATTTTGTCTCCATCATGGGGAAGTAGACGGATACCATACGCAAAAAACGTGGCAAGAAAGAAAATAATCCCATCAGCAATCAACGAGCCTGCGTTGGTGAGCAACGCAATGACAAATCCAGCAATGCCCATGCCGACTACATTACCAATTTCATAAATCATATCGATGGTTGTATTGGCATTCAGTAAGTTATCATCCGTGACGATTTCACGAATAAGTGTCGTGACCGTTGGCAAAACAAAGCTCGACACGATGCCCTCAAGTATTGAAATAATGTAAATAGCCCATAAGGAGGGCCAATACCATTCGATAATGCCTAAGCTCAGCAATAAAACGCCACGCGACCAGCTGGTAAAGATAAACAAACGACGGCGACAGGTACGATCAACCAAAACGCCGGCAATCGGGCTTAAAAAGACAGCAGGCAGCCAAAAACAAAACATAAGAATCGCCACAGAGGTAACCCCTGCGTGCCACTGCAGCACCATCCACGTCAGTGCAATATAGCTCATGCCGTACGCCACCATGGCTAAAACAGCGCTAATGGCATAACAGGTGAATGAACGGCTCTTAAACAGCTCGCGATGACTACTTTGTATCAGTGCCCTTTCCTCGATAAGTCCCTATAAAAATAGTACAGGGAAAGCGCACTGAATTCAATCTCTAGTTATCACGCCCTTAACCAACCATAGGGGCCAGTGACTTGGCATATTTTATCTTGTACGCACGGTCAGCGGCAAACGTAAATCGATTCGCTGGATCGCTAACGAAGGTGGAAATCAACTCCGCCATTTTTACTAGCTGGGCTTGCTCCCACAATATTTCGCGCACGCCGTCATTATTTCTAGTCGCACTCCAGTCCGCTAATTTCTTATAGAGCGCCTGTACACCGGAATGGCGTCCCCGCATCAACGGGCCGAGCTTAAATAAACTCATTTTTTGAGCCAATCGGTGCTTGGCCACCTCAATAATATATTTGAAATCATCAAAATCATACACCGACTTGGTAACACCCCCCAAATAATCGAGAATGTCTTTAACGCCGGTGCTGTTGGTGTCTCTGCATTTTGTCGCCAATGTGTCATATAGCGTACGAAGCAACGAATCTATTAGCGCCTTCTTTGCGTTCATCATTGTGTCATCAGAGTACGTAAACACACTAGGAAGCCTCTTGCATTGTTCGCGCTGATAGCCTGAAATTTGCACATGGCGCACTTGATCCGCATTGACACTGCCTTTCAACCACAAGCCCATAGTCGAACGTGATTCAACGGTCAATTCAGCAAATATTAAAAACAACCGGAGAAATGTCTTTTGTCTTGGTGTTTCAATCGCTCGAAAGAACGTGGATTTTTCATCGGTTTGGTGATTTAACACCACCTGAAAAAATTCGCAAAAGCGATTGTACTGTTCGTATTTAGCAGCACCATGATAGGAAAGTGAATTCAGCAAATAAAGGGTATGCAGTGCCACAATGGTTATCATCAACATATCTAAATTATCAAATAGGCAATGCGACATCTTTGTGAGCTGCTGTTCCTCTAACCAACGCCTCACCTGTTTTATGTAATATTTTGAATGATGCTCATTGAGATGTTTACTCATATATCGAAATAAAGTATCAACGGTCATCAATACTTGACCTTTCTTTTTAGGAAAAACAAGCTGTATTTTCAAGTAATTCCCCGTGACCATCTGTTGTGCTACCGCCGCATCCATAACGCCATAACGCGCCGCTAATGCTAAAAACTCACGCGCCTCTGTTGTTACTGTGGGTATTTGTTCGGTATAACACATGTCATTATCTGGATATTTTGGTTTATCAGACAATACATCAAGCAATACGTGTGAACGTCTCATCGCAACACCCTCCTACCATTCGCCTCAAAACAGCCTACCCGAATCAGAACGTTTAACGGATGAGCTAAATCAAACTATAGGCCTCCTCAAACAAAGCACTTGCGCTCATATGCTATACAGCTGTATATTGTCGTTCATCCAAAAGGTCATATAGAGGAATCAACCACATGAGCCAATCAACCAGTTTGCTAGGAACTGAAACGGCGAGCATGCGTGATTACCTCGAGTTGTGCAAACCACGCGTTGTGGCACTGATGATTCTCACCAGTATTGTCGGCATGTGTCTTGCCTCACCCGGCTGGATTCCTTGGAAAATATTCATATTCGGCAATCTCGGCATTGCGCTTGCGGCGGGCTCAGCAGCTGCAATCAATCACTTAGCTGACTATCGTATTGACCTACTCATGTCACGCACTAAAAACCGTCCACTGCCAAAAGGCAAGCTGGCTCCCATTCAAGTACTTGCCTTCGCTGCTATCCTCTGTATTCTCGCCATGACCATGCTTACCTATTTTGTGAATGGATTAACGGCCATTCTTACATTCGCCTCGCTCATCGCCTATGCGGGCGTTTATACATACTATCTAAAGCATGCCACCTCCCAAAACATCGTGATTGGCGGCATAGCCGGCGCCACCCCACCGCTACTCGGTTGGGTTGCCGTCACTGGCCATATTGCGCCCGCTGCCATCGTCCTAACACTGATTATTTTCATCTGGACGCCGCCGCACTTTTGGGCCTTAGCCATTGCCCGGGTGGACGAATATGCAAAAGCCGATGTCCCCATGCTTCCCAACACCCACGGCATCCCTTACACGAAGGTTAATATCATCTATTACACGGGCCTATTATTTACCGCCACCTTGCTGCCGTTTGCGATGAACATGAGTGGTTGGATTTATCTAGTTTGCGCTATCGGGCTTAATCTACGCTTCCTACAATGGGTCATTCGCCTTAAACGCAGTGACAGTAAAGCCGTCGCAATGGCAACGTTTCGTTACTCAATTGCCTATCTTATGTATCTCTTTCTAGCGTTGCTCATCGACCATTACGTCTGTTAGAGCACAAAATGACCGAATATCGATAGTTATTGCCTTTTGATATCCATTTCAGTATAGTAATTGTCTTTAAATTACTCGCCTTCAGGAGATAAATAGTGATCAATTTCAAGAAGTTACTAATCGGCTCAGCTGCCCTTGCCTTTACAACAATGACATTGGCTGCTCCAACGGCTACTACGCTTAAGCATTTCACGAAAGCACAACGTGCTGAACTAAATACTTACATGCAAAGCTACATCATGAACCATCCACAGGTGATTGTTTCTGCAATACAAAAAATGCAAGCGGACGCTCAAATGAAGCAGGTTGCTGCGGGCAGACAGGCCGTTGCCACTAACGTACTAGCACTCGTTCAAGACAAATATTCTCCTGCGATTAATTCTGGCCCAGTCACTCTTGTAGAATTCTTTGACTACCAATGTTCGGTTTGTCATATGATGTACCCACAAGTTGAAAAATTCATGAAAGAGCATCCAAATGTGCGCATCGTCTTTAAAGAGTTCCCGATCTTCGGACCTGCCTCAACATACGCCGCTAAAATATCTATCGCTGCACGCTTGCAAGGCAAAACTAAATTCATGGCATTCCATAATGGTATGTTTAAATCAGGCTTAATGGAAGGCAAGCTTAAAGACACAGACGTTGATCGCATCGCGAAAACAGCTGGACTTGATATGGCAAAACTGAAAACAGACATGAACGCTAAAGCCGTAACTAACGAACTTAAAACAACGTTTACACTGGCTCAAAAACTCAAACTGCCTGGAACACCTGCTTTTGTAATACTACCTACTGATGGCAAGAACGCTAAGATGATGAAGAAAATCACATTCATCCCTGGCGGCACACGCTATGAAGGCTTGCAACAAGCACTGAAAAAGATTGAATCTTAAGTTAAGACGTATGATCATGAAACCCTTAACAGCACATGCTGTTAAGGGTTTTTTTTGGCCTATCTAGGCGCCGACCGGTGTGTCGCTGCTTCTTGCTGCGCCTCGGCACCTACTTCAGCCATGTGCCTGCGTGCTGCTGCATGTCCTCGCCAAATACGTTGTATCATCGTTGCAGCAATAGAACGTACCTGCCTTCTATCACATTCAATACTTGAGCAAAAGTCCCCGCCTCCATCCTTTGTGAAAGTTAATTCCACTGCTCCATGCTTAAAAGCAATTTTTTCTTCTGGACTTGCTTGATTAATAGCTAAAGCAACTCGATGATAGGGGTTTTGAGTATCATCATACCTCGGATGATAGGATGTAGTAACGACAACGCCACCCGTAGATAAAAAATCATCTCCCACTCTTTCGTACTCCGGTTGAATTTTTATAATTTCTCCTGACGACAGTTTTTGCAAGGTATCTGGATTATTGCTAATAAACTTGACTAAGCGAGGGTTAACCATAAATTCGTCAGGATTTTGTGCGCTTCTTGTGATGCCATCAAGAAAAAATTTGTCGGTAACGTTCATATTCACAACGGTAATACGCTGTGGTTTGCATGCTGTAGTTAACCCTAATGTATCTAATGCAGCACATAATGCTAAGCGTACTCGAGTAAAGTCTAGTGCTTCACCTTTGATATTACCCAAGCTAATCGTAAAGCCTTTGATACGTCCCACACCATCATGCCTTAATGTTGATTTAGATATGCCGACAACATCAATTGAAACATACTTTTGAAACTGTGCCAAAATGAGCGCTATAAATTCCACCATGATCGGATCAAAAACATTAATATGACGAGGTTCTTTATGGCCAAACATCGAAGGGTTTGCCGTGAATGAATGTGATCCAGAAGCGCCTAGGCTGCGTGGAAAATCGGATGCAAAGCCATCACCACCCATGCGAACAGGATCTTCAATACCCATGTGAAACGGGGCATCATGCTGAGGATAAAAGCAGGCATAGTGTTGCACGATTGCCTCTAGCTCTGGCTGTACGTTAAAAGAAACGCTGATCTCACGTGGACCGTCTTCCACTTGTTTAGCATCCAACGGCACTTTTATGTGAGCCGTTGCATCAAACGGATAAAGTTGATCCTGTAATTGTAACGCGGTAATCGATTTCGCATCGACACATCCTAAGAGCCGTGCTTGCAGAGCGCCCTCATGCTTATCAGCTTGTACTTTCCAGGCCGGTATTTTAAAAAAACGTGAGGCCTCTTCTTCTAGGCTGCGGCCAGAGGTATCAGCGCGCTTGATTGCTTCGTTGAAAGCAAAATATTTCATCACTGACGTCTTTTCTTTACTTAAGTAATGTGCCAAGCGCATGGAACTATCTTCATCCAGCCCCGCTGCTTCGCAGACCCTACCCTCCATAAACTTTGAAAACGGTTCAAACTCAATGTGAGAATAAAAAGCGCTGATCAAGGAATGATTGCTTGGCTTGAATTTTGTGACTTTCACGCCACCCGCCAAATCTGATGTGTTAACTGCAGCCATAAAAGCACTCACATCAAACGTTTTTGCTATTTTTTGATCGACTAATAAAGAAAACTCAATCGATTTACCATTAAAACTGTTATGTACAAACCAACCGGTTAGGGGCATATTTGCCAAGATTCGCATCCCAAGCAGGGAAATTTTTGTGGGCGCAGCCGGATCTTTAGGATCAATATTTGTTGTTATAGCAGTCATGTGGAATGCTCCTAAATTGGATAATAGTGACAGATAAAAATACCAATTTGGGACCGTAGCATATTTAAATATAATACGCGACCGTATTTTTCATGACTACGCCTTGGCGTTTTTCATGATGCTAAGTTTAAATCAGGCTTAATGGAAGGCCAACTTAAAGACACAGACGTTGATCGCATCGCGAAGCAATCTGGACTTGATATGGCAACACTGAAAAGAGACATGAACTCTAACGCCGTCACTAACGAACTTAAAACAACGTTTACACGGGCTCAAAAACTTAAATTGTCTGGCACACCTGCTTT
>NVSS01000080.1 GCA_002732805.1 Coxiella sp. (in: g-proteobacteria) | reverse complement strand
GGCAGGGGACAATAAGCCGGACTCCGGTGCGGTTGGTAACACGCTTAAAATGGTAGCATGTCACACTGATAAGTTAGATGTTGTAAACGCCATACTTGCTATAGAAGGGGACAATAAGCCGGACTCCGATGCGGTTAGTGCCGCGCTTAAAGCAGCGAGTAACGAAGTTAACTGGGAAATTATAAAAACCATACTTGATATAGCAGGGGACAATAAGCCGAACTCCGATGCGGTTAGTGCCGCGCTTAATGCGGCGAGTAACGAAGGTAACTGGGAAATTGTAAAAACCATACTTGCTATAGCAGGGGACAATAAGCCGAACTCCGATGCGGTTGGTGCCGCGCTTATAGCGGCAGGGGCGAATAGTAATTTTGACGTTGTAAGCGCCATACTTGCTATAGAAAGGGACAATAAGCCGGACTCCGATGCGGTTGGTGCCGCGCTTATAGCGGCAGGGTGGAATGGTAGGTTAGATGTTGTAAACGCCATACTTGATATGGCCGGGGACAATAAGCCGAACTCCGATGCGGTTAGTGACGCGCTAAAAATGGCAGGGCAGCATGGTAAGTTAGACGTTATAAGCGTCATACTTGCTATAGAAGGGGACAATAAGCCGGACTCCGATGCGGTTGGTGTCGCGCTTATAGCGGTAGGGCAGCATGGTAAGTTAGATGTTGTAAACGCCATACTTGATATGGCCGGGGACAATAAGCCGAACTCCGCTAAGGTTGGTGTCGCGCTAATAATGGCAGGGCGGAAGGGTAAGATAGATGTTGTAAACGCCATACTTGAAATGGCTGGGGACAATAAGCTGAACACCAATGCGGTTGGATACTTGATTTTCGAGCTGAACGGGAAAGGCAAAGATGAGGATGTGAAAAGCCTCCTTAAAATAAAAATTAATGGCGGCACTATACTACATTATGTTTCTCATGATGCATATTTTTTAAGCCGTATTTTAGAATTGTATCCTCAAGGAAAACGTTTAGAGGCTGTTCGGCTTAAAAATAAAGATCACGACACTGTACTAGACGAAGCTTCTAAGAGCCCAGCGTGTTTAAGAGCTGTCTTAAAGGCATTACCTATAGCTGATCTTCCAGTCGTTCATGAAATGTTAGAAAATACAAAGCATTTAATACCTGCTTTGTTAGAAGAAATACCCGATGATAAGGCCAATAGTATATTTAAAGAAGTGGTTCAAAGTTATAAGCGTGAAACCAAATTTACATTCGGCGGAATGCAAACCCTCTTTACTTTTTCGTCGCAACAATCTCGCTCTACTATTTCAATGCTGGATAATTTTAGTACGAACGTTAAAAATAGTAGCAATACATTAGCGCGTATAAAAAAAGAAATTCCTAAGCCGCATTCACGACTAACCCGACTTCTTATGACTCATTTATTTGAAAAGAAACCAACATCAGGAAAAAGTAGCGCATCACCTAATATGAATTTCCTCCATTTTTAGGCCTAAAGGTAAGGAAGTTGCGATATCAGCCACATTGAAATATAAGTTCCGACAATATATATTAAATGACCCCGGATTATTGCGTTCACAGCGTCCAAGATAGCTTACCAGAGATAACTAAATCTACACAAGCGGTTCTGTAAATTTACGCTCCCATTTGTGTTACGCAGAGACTATCCTCTTAGTTTAACCAACTAATGCGTCGATTTTATTGAATTCATAAATTTTAGACGCAAGCAGCTTTATAGTGGACCCCAAAATTGAGACAGTAGTGTAAAATAACTAGCTACTGATATAGGGGTACGAAAGGACCAGAAAGAAATTCACATGTGAGTGGCGAATTGTTAAGCCGCGATTGAAATCAATGAGCGATAGCCTTCGTGATTCACCTGCGACATTTTTAAAATTCTTGTTGTGATTGCGATAACTCGCTGATTTTTGTTGGAACTTAACAATTAGCCAGGGACACCGTATTGGTGGGTGATCATTGTCCTGTCTACTTGACTAGGGAGCATTTAGCGCCTGCGTTTGTAAAGCAGTTTGCACCTTTAGTGATTGGTGCGACGTCGTCTTCGGCGGCACCCGTAGGACGAAGTGCACTGTGGAATACCCAAAATGCTACTCCGAGCACACTGCCCTTGACGGAAAAGGATGATGATAAGCAGCATAAGGGTTGTTGCTGCATTCTATCGTAAGTCTAAGTTGGGCTATTTTTTAAGTAAAAATAAATAACCTTCAACGGGCTGTTTTTGTTGCTTGCGTAAGATTGTATTATCGCGTCGTTGAATGGTGAAGTGGTGTTTTTCGGCAAGTGTTTCGATATACTCAGCACTGTGCGCATAGCGCATGTTTTTTTGCAGTTCGAAGGGGGCATCAAAGGTACGTTCGACACTAAACATCAAGTAACCACCAACTTTTAAGGCGGCGTAAGACAGTTTAAAGAGTGGGTCGAGTTCACCGATATAGGTAAAGACATCAGCGGCAAGGATTAAATCAATATCACTGAATTGCACGAGTTCTTGCTCGATGTCGCCGACAATTAATTGTGAGTAGATTTTTTTCTTGTCAGCAATGGCCACCATATCACCTGCAATATCAATACCGATTAACTCAGAGGCAATATTTTTAAAGGCGGCACCCGATAATCCGGTACCACACCCTAAATCAACGATGCGCCACTGCGCCTCCGCTTCTTGTGTTTCCTCGGCAAGTAGCTTAGCGAGTTGACGGGGTACATTATATTCGAGGTGCCTGGTGAGGTGCTCATCATAGTGATTGGCATATTGATTAAAGAGGTTACGTAAATAATCATTGGGTGCGCGATCAGGCGTTTTATCATTTTCGAGTGCATCGATAATGTATTGTGTTTCGTTATTCTCTGGATCAATTGCTAAGGCTTTTTTGTACGCCGCAACGGCGTCAGCAAAGCGTTGCTGCTTCAGATAAATCGCACCGAGGTTGAGAAAAATGGGCAGGTAATCGGGCTGTAATTTTTCAGCCTCTTCAAAATATTGAATGGCTTCTTTATTGCGTTCCTGATACATCATGACAACGCCAATGTTGTAATAAGTTTCAGCTTGTGGGTCAACCTCGAGTTGACGGAAGAGGTAGTTCATGGCTTTTAGTGGATCGCCTTCTTTGATATAAGCAATGGCCAGATTATGATTCACTTCGACGTGGTGCGGCTCCAGCATCAGGCATTTTTCATAGTATTGAATGGCGTCTTCATTATGGTCGGTCAGCGCAAGTGCTTGCGCGAGGCTATGCAGTGCTTCGCCATTTTCGGGTTCAAGCTCTGCACGACGGTCCAGCAATTTTAGTGCTTTATCGTTTTCGCCTATTTGTAAGTACAATTCGCCCAATTGTCCGAGTGCACCTGTAAAATTCGGATGTTGGGTGACGAGCGGTTCAAGCTGTGCAATCGCTTGCGTCCATTGTTCTTTTTGTGTGAGCACCAAGGCATAGTTGTAGGTGGCTTCGGTGTAGGTTGGATTGAGTTGCAATGCTTTTTTTAATGCTTTTGCCGCCAGGGTTAATTTACCCTGTTGGTATAAACATTTGCCGAGACCGCAATACGCTATCGCATAGTTCGGGTCACACTTTATCGCCTGGTTGTAATTGCTGATGGCATCATCAATCTCATTTTGGCGTGCGAGGATATTGGCCTTGCTATTGTAGATGCTGGCATTGTCAGGCGCTTGTTTTAGCGCTTTATTGATATAATTAATAGCGCTATCGTGGTCGTTCAGCTGCGCATTAATCGCACCGATCGCATGTAAAATCGTCGCCGATTTTGGATCTTCTTCGAGTGCGGTTTCATAGCACGCTAACGACGCTTTGAGCTCGCCGTTTTGGTAATGTTTAATGGCGTCGTCAAGATGTTTGTTGCTCATGCTGTTTCCGTATAGCTTTTGAGAGTTGATACACCGTCATAGCGTAATTAAGGCTTGGATTATATTTCATGATACTGTGTAGATTAGGGAATGCAACAAAGTATTCTTTTGATTTTACAGTATTGAGCGCGATAATGCTCGCCGCTTGTTTTTCTGAGGCCGCTACGTCGCTATAAATGCCGTGTTTAGCCAGTTGCGCGATGTTGGTATTGGGCGCTGCATTGCGGCTAATAAATTTGGGTGGAATGGTTTTGTGTGTGCGTTTAGTCAGGCTCGCAATGGGTTGATTCGCATGCCAGCCGGCTTTTGCGAGGTAATTCGCTACGCTCATGATGACGTCGTTGGTATTATGCATGAGATCGATATGATGATTTTTGCTGTAATCAACGCCATAGGCGCGGTAGCTACTGGGCATAAATTGTGGCATGCCGAAAGCGCCGGCGTAAGAGCCGTGTACGGCATAGGGTGAAATGTGTTGGTTATGGCACATGGCGAGGTATTCACCCAGCTCATGGCTGAAAAAACCAGCGCGTGGTGGGTAGTAAAATGAAAGCGTGTATAGCGCATCAAGTACCGGATAGTTGCCTTTTTCTCGGCCATAAAGCGTTTCGACGCCAAGAATAGCAATAATGACACTGGGATCAACGCCGTATTTTTTCTGCGCGAGTTTTAACGTTTTTTGGTGTGATTTCCAAAAGCTAGTGCCTTCAGCAACACGTGTTTTTGTTAAAAAATGTCGCGTGTAAACATCAAAGGGTTTTGATTCGTACGGTGTGCTGATTTTAGAAATAACAATGGGTAATTTTTTGGCATGTTTTAAAATAGTGCCTATTTTTTTTTGTGATAAGTGGTATTCACTCGCCGTGGCTTTGATAAAGGCTTGTTGTGATTGTTTGATCGTGGGCGCACCTAAGCAGGGCAGGGTGATAAAAAGTGGGGCGATCCAACCCCAACGACATAAACTCCGTGAAACGTCCATAAAATCTCCGTGTATCAGCTTCTAACTATTCCATAATTTCTTATGTGTGTGTATAGACATGATGATACCAAAACTTGCCATAATAGTAACTATCGAACTGCCGCCATAGCTAATTAAGGGTAATGGCACGCCAACGACCGGTAAAATACCGATTACCATACCAATATTGATCAATGCAGAGATGATAAACATGAAACTCAGACCGCCGGCAAGCAGGCGAGTGAACGTTTCTTGCGCTTGTGTGCTCAAATAGAGGCTGCGCGTAAAAATTGCCAAATAGATAAGTAAAATAATGGCGCAACCAATAAAGCCCAATTCTTCAGCACTTAATGCGAAAATGAAGTCAGTGGCGTGTGCTGGTAAAAAAGAAAGATGGGATTGTGTGCCATGTAACCAGCCTTTGCCGAAGAGCCCGCCCGAGCCAACGGCAATTTTGGATTGAATAATGTGGTAACCACTGCCCAGCGGTGCACGTTCTGGATCCAGAAAAATAAGCACACGATTTTTTTGATAGGCATGCATGAAATGCCACAACAGCGGTACGCTAGCCAGGCCAATCACTGCGACACCGAAAATATAGCGCCAGCTAATGCCTGCCAATAAGATGACACTGGCACCCGCACTACCAATCAGGATAGCCGTTCCAAGATCGGGCTGTTTGGCGGTAAGGATAAACGGAATGGCGAGCATAAAGCTGCCGAGTAGTAGCGTTTTTAGGCGTGGTGGGATTTCATACTTACTAAAGAACCAGGCCATGGCCATCGGCACAATTATTTTCATAAATTCGGACGGCTGAACGCGAATCGGGCCAAGGACGAGCCAGCGTCGCGCGCCTTGATCAACACGGCCAATCACTAACACCGCGGCGAGCAAGAGTATGCCGATGCCAAACAACCAGGGTGCCCAACTTTTATAGGTGCGTGGGGGTACTTGCGCGAGGACGAACATGAGCACAAAGCCCAGCCCCATACGCATGCCTTGTTTTTCAACCATGGCGCTGTTTTGATTGGTGGCGCTGTAGAGAATGAACAGACCCAGCGCACATAATAGGATTAATCCAATCAGCAGCAGTGGATCGAGGTGTACAACACACCAACGCAGGTATTTGATGCGGCGTTTGAGGCGTGATTCAACCGTGTCATGTAGTATGAGTTTTGGCATGGGTCTTCTTTTTGGTTTGCTTAAGTTCATGGAGGTAATAACGCGTCACTTTGCCGGCAAACGTGTCGGCATAAGTGGCATGTTCAACAACCACCGCAATGACTATTTGAGGATTTTTAACGGGTGCAAAATCAATAAATAAATGGTTGTTGCGTAATAATTTTGGGCGTTTCCAGTCGGTGGTTTCTTCATCGCGGTAGGTGCCATATACTTGGGCAGTACCGGTTTTACCGGCGACACGATAACCTGGATGGGCGCCATAACGACGTGCTGTACCCCCATCGATCACGGCCTCCATGCCGCTAATCACGGTGTTCCAATAACTTTTATTGTCTAAGTCGATAGGAGCGAGTTGTGTGTTGGGCTGTAAAGTGACGCTGTTATCAGGATTTTGCCATCTTAATGTGAGGTGTGGTTGTAAATGTTGACCATGTTCGGCAATGATGGCCGTTGCGCTTGCGAGTTGCAGTGGGGTGACGGTAAACATACCTTGGCCGATACCCATATTAACGGTGTCACCGGTGTACCACGGATAGCCTTTGTGATGACGCTTCCACGCCGGTGTGGGTAAGACGCCGGAGAGCTCATCGGGCATTTCGACATCCGTCGGCTGTCCAAAGCCAAACATAGGTAAAAAATCGTCGATGTGTTTGATGCCAAGTTTTACGGCGAGGTTATAGAAATACGTATCACAAGA
This sequence comes from Coxiella sp. (in: g-proteobacteria), assembly GCA_002732805.1. Taxonomy (GTDB): domain Bacteria; phylum Pseudomonadota; class Gammaproteobacteria; order Coxiellales; family Coxiellaceae. The sequence goes on along the minus strand of NVSS01000080.1, from coordinate 2,627 downwards.
GACTTTAATCGCCTTATGTAAATTGACATGGCCATGACCACCCCAGCGATCATCATGAAAAATATGTTTAGTATGAGGCACACGATACCAGCCGGGATCTAAAATGGTGTATTGTGGCGTAATCGTTTTGAAGTAAAGCCCGGCTAAGCTTTGGAAGGGTTTGATTGTAGAGCCTGGTGAATACAATCCGCGGATTGCGCGGTCATATAAGGGATGATTGGGATCGGTAATGAGTGCGTGGTACTGCTTAGTGCTAATGCCCATCACAAATGGATTAGGATTGAAGGTCGGTTTCGTTACCAGCGCTAGTATTTGTCCCGTGCTCGGTTGTATGGCGACAATAGCACCGTTATTATTACCTAAGACTTTTTCGGCATAGGCTTGAAGCTTGCTATCAATAGTAAGGTAAAGGTTTTTGCCGGGCGTGCCGGGTATGTTTTTTAAGTTGCGCAGTACTTCACCTGAGGCATTGATTTCAGATAGTGCGGAACCCACATGACCGTGTAACGTGGTTTCATAATATTTCTCAATACCTGTTTTGCCGATGTAATCAGACGGGCGGTAGTTGACAGGATCAACGTGTGCTAGCTCTTTGGCGTTGATGCGCCCCGCATAGCCAATGACATTGCCCATGATATTACCGAGCGGGTATTGGCGTAACATATTGGCTTGAACGGTCACGCCAGGAAAGCGGTATTGATTGAGGTAAAATTGATCAAGCTCGTCTTCGGTTAGTTTATATTTGAGTGGAATGGGTTCGTATTTTCGATGACGGGTCAATGCCTGTTTGAAAGCCGTGATGTCAGTAGGTGCAAGGGTAATGATTTCGCCTAAGGCGTTGACCGTTGCATCGACGTTTTTCACCTCGCCCGGCGTGATATCAAGGCTGAATACAGGCACGTTCTTAGCCAATAAAACACCATTGCGATCATAAATTAACCCGCGACTGGCTTCGGTGGGGATTATTTTAAGCAAATTATGGATGGAAAGCGTCGAATATGTTTCGTGTTTGACCACTTGTAAATAAATAAGACGACTTACGATGGCCGCTACGAATATTAAGATAAATAAAAATACAACGATACTGCGCGTGGCGAATAGGCGCGCTTCTTGGTGGTGATTTTTTATGGTGTGGTGCAGCATGAGCTGATTATATCGGGAAGATTGGGGTGTGCATAGCACAAATGGGTGTACGGATTTTATTAGCCACTGTCTGTGTTATTATTCTCACTATATTTTGGGGGTTATGTAGATGAGAGGTTTATAAAAAATGGGAATACTTTTTTTCAATATCAAAGATTTAGACGGGTTGGTTGCAACGCATCGTGGTCAATCCAAAAAGAAATCAAAAGAAATGGACCATTTAGTTACGCTACACGCTGAGCTTGTAAGGTCTACGGATGTTTCTGCTAATGTTATTACTCAGGTTATGCGTCGCCTTTATCCGAAGCGACAAGAGGCACCACTTGTCTCTTTGCTCGTAAAATTTAAAATGGATATGTCAGCTGAAAAGCGTAAATTTAATACATGTAAATTTAATTCACATGCAAGACAGTGTTTACAACCGTTAGTTTTGAAAATATCAGCGCATTTAAAAGCGCTCAGTCATCTAGCACAAGAAGATTTGGAGATGCCTGATGACTATTATTGTGATCTTAGTGGCACGCTCATGATGCTTCCAGTTGAGTGGCCTGGGTCATCTGCCTATTGCGATTATAGTTTTGTCAAAGACCTTATAGCACGGCGTGATGATATGAGTAGACAGCCCTGGGCTGGTATTAATGCTGTGAATCCTGGGTATGAATTTGAGTGCCCATATACTCGGGCTATCGTCACGATTGATAAGGTTAAACCCGTAAAACGGACACAAGTACTCATCAATGATTTTTGTAATAGGCATAAAGCTAGGTTACCCGCTGATATACAAGAGCAAATGGAGACACCTAATGCATGGGAGTACATAGCACTCAACACTAAACAGGCGGCATACCAAGCCCGTCCTACTAGAGGTTATGGCACACTCTTTTCATCCGATACCGTCACAGATCAATTGCTTGATGACGGGGAAGAAAGGCCGCGATGTTGTGGTGGATGTTCGCTCATGTGATTTATTACAAAGAATGCAGCTGCTTTACACAGCTGCAGAGATCAAATTAAAAATGATAGGTATAACCAATACCCGTGTAGCCGCTGACTGATTTCGCCTGAGGCCAGAAATAAGCAGTTTGGTCTAGGTTCAGCTCACTGTGGTGTGAGAGGTAAACGCCCATACCAACGGCGCCGAAGAGGGAGCCTTCGCTGGCTAATGAATGGAACCCAAATATATCCGTGCTGACATAGGAGTAGGCACCACCTACTTTACCGTAGAGTGTTACACGACTTCCCAAAGGTAAGATGCCTTTAACAGCAAGTGATGCGCTGTTAACGGATACAATATTAAATTCATTTTGTGTGCCAAGCTCAATCGCCACGTAACGATTAAATTGGTAACCAAAATTGACACCTGCCGGACGCACTATGGCAATAACATACTGTTTTTCATGAAGAAACAACTGTTCTAAAAAGTTGACTAATTAACTGTTTGTTTTTAATTCGGTTTTTTGCGTTAGGGACGGGGGTGTGCTTTC
>NVSS01000079.1 GCA_002732805.1 Coxiella sp. (in: g-proteobacteria) | reverse complement strand
TTTACCTTCGCTGTGATGGTGACTTGGAAATAGATGCGCACCACACAATTGAAGATTGTATGCTGACACTGGGCGCCGCCATAAAAAAAGCGCTCGGTGATGGTCATGCGTTTGGTGTTTCTATTACTTATTCGGATGAATCCCCTGCCATGCTCGGTCCCGGTGGTGGCATCGTGAAAGCCTTGCCCATATTAGGAGGCGATCACTTTATCGTAATGGGCTCGGACCTTTGGAGTGACTTCCCCATTGCTACACTGCTTGATAAAACGCACCGCCTCGCACACATGGTAATGGTTAACAATCCAGACTTTCACAGTCACGGTGATTACGGTATTACGAATGGCTTTCTTTCGAAAGATACGCCAACACGCACCTATGCCGGTTATAGCGTGTGGCATCCGTCTTTGTTTCACGATGCAATAGTAGGTGACGCCATCGAACTTGTACCCTTTATCGAAAAAGCCTTGGCGTTAAACGAAATCACCGCTGAAAAACATGAAGGAACGTGGCACAACATCGGCACACCTGGACAACTCCAGGCACTACAGCGTGTCGCCTTATAACCCTTTTATTGTGTCGTTATCTTAACCTGGAACGTAATCAGGCGGGCTAACAACCCCCGGCCTTCATCGGAGCTCAGCAGCAAGCCTCTCAGCCGTACCTACTATTTTGAAGATGCTTCATACCGACTATTACATATTACTTTATCAAATAGTCGCGACTTTTTTATAATTCAATATACAATAGTCGGAAAATGTCGATAACCAATTGATTTTCGCGGGAGCTACTTAGGGGCGCGCTCTAGCTTCAAGCGCTATAATGTCACGCCACGTCACGTGCTGATACTGCTCAAACACACTGTCTTTATTTTTACCCGTTAGGATAAGGCTTACGACGGCGGGGTTAAGCGCACAAAGCCCTTTATCCACCCCCTCGGGATCATCCACATAAATGCCTCGAATATCAGCAGTATCAACGTCAACCTGCCTAGCGCGACAAACATCATAAAGGCCAGCCTGCTTATTATCGCCAAGATTAAGGTGCCTAATCTCTTTTGTTTCCCAGTTTGCGATTGAGCCTGATACAATAAGTTGCTCCCGATTCTTGGGGCTCAATAAATCACAAGCCATCAAGCCATCCACAAAGCCCTCTATTGCCTCTACAAAAATACCCGATGATAAAACACACACAGTGCCTGCTGATAATGCTCGAAACATATGAGCGATTGCATCGACGCGCACAATGTCTTTCTCTATAAATTGTGTCGTCAGGTTTTTTGCCTTTTTCCTTATATCAACGCCACGAACATCCGGCCGCATATAATCAACGCTCTTTTGAACCATCTGTATGGTGCGCTGCATAGCCACGTCACCAACAATGCCGTGGTTGGATTGCCGCCATGCCATCAATTCATTCTGAAATGTTGGCGGGTTCTGATCGAAGTGCGCGCAAATAAGTGGCCATAACTCATAGGTATCAAAATCATCGGCTGCTATATTCTCGCCTTTGGCTTTAATTAGGGTGCCATCAATGTCATAGATTTTTATTTTCATTCGTTACCACCAAAAATTAAGCTATTAATCATGCCATTAACCTACGCCCTTTAAAGCATTCTGGAATAAGCGGCTCTCTGTACTATAGTTAACTTAACAGAAAATTCGGGTAATAGCAGATGAAAATTCACCGATCAATCAGCGTAACCAATTTATTCGATCCTGCATCATTATTGGTGTCCAACGATACGACGTTGACGTTTTACCGCTTTCTAAAGCACCACGTGGCGCCGTCTATTCGTCAAACACAACTTGAGCTCGCCACTTGGCGCTCGATCGTATTGCTGCCTAAACATATTCGCGAAGGCTATCTTCATCCGCCATCGGATTATGTCGGTAACCGTGAGCCACTGCACCAATTTGCCTATGATCTCTATAGGCAGTTTATACAAAAAAACAAACTGTCCTTTGCTCATGAAATAACCGCTAAATTATTTTCAGGAATGCATCGGCACTATATGTTCCAAATTACAAAAAATGCTTTTCCATACGCCAAGCATGCTCACATCACGCACTTGGTTGCTTGGCTAAACCCTACGATTACCCCGCCAGAAGAACAGGTGGCTCAAATCAAATACGCTATAAAACAGTATTTCACGCACCAAGGCTACCACTGTCTATTGCATGAAAGCACAGGTAATGCGCGCTCGATTCCTGATGTAAGGCACATACAAATATTATTGTACCCTCAGTGAGTTATTGTAATAAGAAATTCGCAATATCTTTGATTTCTTGTGGGCACACTTGATGCCCCATGTGGTACTCATGCCAAGCAACAGCGTAGCCCCAATCGCACAGCATTTGTTTTGATAATTGCCCCATCGCAAATGGTAACACCTCATCAGCTGTTCCGTGCGCCATAAAAATTGGCGTCTGTTGATTGGCTTCTGTGCGCTGTGTTGCAAGTTCGGTACTGCCGCCCAATAAACCAGACAAGGCAATAATACCGCCCAATGGCTTGTCAAAACGTAACCCACTATACAGCGCCATCGCGGCGCCTTGCGAAAAGCCCACCAAGAAAATACGCTTACTTGAGATTCCTTTATCGAGTTGCTGCTGTAATAACGAGCGCACATAGACATCCGTTTCATTCATGCCCGCAATATCTTCATTGCCAATTTCACGTATCGAATAAATATCAAACCACGAACGACATGGCGCGCCGCCATTTAGGGTCACCGGCTGCACATTAGCGTGGGGGAAAATAAATTGGATGTGCGACTGCTCCGGCAACATGAGTTGCGGCACCAGCGGCTCAAAATCATAACCATCGGCCCCGAGACCGTGTAACCAAATTACCACCGTATCCGGCGTCTCACTTCCTACCACCAAAGGTTGATCAAAATTCATAATGCGCTCCTATATTTTCGCATCGCAGTATACCACAAACGTTTAGCATCCGATCCAACGCTTGACTTCACCTCGTTTCTTTAGCATTCTTGCCGCTATGAATAGAACACGACACATTTGCATCGCCCTTCTCGCCGCTAGCGCCTTATTGCTCAGTGGCTGCGGACAAACCGGTGGTTTATTTTTGCCCGGAAACGGTAAGGGTTACTATCGTGAACATGAGTTCACGGCGCGTCCGGTCGTCGCCGCCCCCCTGATTAAAAAATCACCCGCGAAAAAGGCAAAAGATGCGTAAAATAGTAACTGCGCTAGCACTGGTCATAATTGTATTACCCTCACCCATTGTCATGGCACATGACGTTGCAAAAGACAAAAAGGCAAACGCACCGCACCCGAGCCCTTGGGACGGCACTAACGCACAAGTGGGTTACGTGGTAAACCGCGGCAACACGAACAGCTCCATGATGAACCTCGGACTGAACTTATCTTACAAAAAACCGCGCTGGCAAAACCAATTTCAAGCTCAATTTCAATACGGCAAACAAGATCATACAGCGAATCGTCAATACACACACCTAAATGATCAAGTGCAGTGGAGCTTAAACGATCACAAAAAACTGGATAACTTTATTTTTACCAATGGCGACTCGATCATTACCAAATTTGGGCCTTACTCCTATCAAAACGTATTCGCTGCGGGCTGGGGGAAGCGTTGGGTAGATACCAAGCACTTCACACTCAGTGCACAAGTCGGGCCAGGTTATCGCGTCACAAAAGTACAAGATGAGAGCGATGTTGAAAGCTCATTTATCGGCACCGTACAGTCCAACATCTCACTGATCCTTAGCAGCTATGGCACGCTCACGCAATCCATCCGCTTCGATCTGGCAAAGCCCTATAACTATGTACAGGCCGTCACTGCCTTCACTAATAAGATCGTAGGGCATATCGCTGTACAAGTTTCTTACACATTAACCTATTATTCTCAAATCCCAACCAGCAGTGCGAATACCAAAAAGATGGATACCATAACAAACATTTCACTTGTGTATAATTTTTAGATATCATAGGTGACTTATGAGTATCCCATTTACAAAAATGCACGGGCTTGGCAATGATTTCGTTGTAATCAATGCACTTAAAGGCGCCGTAAACTTAACCAAAAAGCAAATCGTGACCATGTCTGATCGTCGTTACGGTATTGGTTTTGATCAGCTGCTCATTATTGAACCCAGTAAGCATAAAGAAGCCCAGTTCCACTATCGCATTCATAATGCTGATGGCTCTAAAGCTGAACAGTGTGGCAATGGGTTACGCTGTGTGGCGCGCTATATTTTTGATCATGAGCTAGCGGATGATGCATTACTCACCCTATCCTGCGATGCCGGCCTGGTTGAGGCCGAGTCTGAAAGCAATAATTTGATTAGAGTAAACATGGGCTCGCCCACCTTTACGCCTGAGTTAATCCCTTTCAAGGCTAACGATGAGCAGCTGATTTATAACCTAGACATCAGCGGCACTGAAATCCACATGGGCGTCCTCAGCATGGGCAATCCGCATGCGGTGATTTGCGTCGATGATATTGATACCGTCGATATTGAGCAAGTGGGTCGTGCCATATCAGAAAACGCCTTATTTCCAAATGGCATTAATGTAGGCTTCATGCAGGTCGCCCAACCGTACCAGGCCTGCCTCACGGTGTACGAACGCGGCGTTGGTAAAACCCGAGCGTGCGGTAGCGGCGCCTGCGCCGCCATGGTGTACGGTAATAAATTGGGCATTCTTGATCGCGAGGTGAATGTCATTCAGGCCGGGGGCGACCTCATCATCAACTGGGCCGGAGGCAGTAATCCTGTTTATATGACCGGACCCGCAGAAAATGTCTATGAAGGACAGTGGATCTAGCGCACACCGTAGATGATTTTATCGCTATTTCATGTTTTTTTAACATTTTATTGGTATATTGGTTTGCTCATCTGGAAAGATCGTATAGAATAGCGAGTTTTATTGCAGCTACTAAGCATAGCACTGTGCTAATGTCACTATCGACTCGCGGGAGGATAAAAAAATGCCCAAAGTTAAAACAACTAAAAAGGCGGCCACCAAGAAAAAAGGGGTGACCACAAAATCCGTCGCGAAAAAGACAACGAAAAAAAGCGTAAAGAACGCTGTTAAGAAGGCACCAAAAGCTAAAGCCAAGGTAACCAAAGCACTAAAGAAAAAAACGGTTAAAAAGAAGGCACTCGTTAAAAAGGCGGTGGCGAAGCCTAAAAAAAGCACAGCCACCAAGAAGAAATCAACAATTAAGGCAAAAAAAGTAGTGACAGCTAAAAAAACGCCCACCGCGGCGCCAAAAAAAGTATCTAACCCTAAAAGCACGAGCAAAAGTAAGAAAATTGGCATGACTGATATTAAAATAGAGACTAAAATAGACAAACCTGCAAAGCAAATGACTGCGCCGCCGGTACCAACAACCAAGGAGGCGAAGATGTTGGACGCAACAATGAACGAATTAGAGATTTCCCCTTACAAAATCCGTGGCGCTGAAGACTACATGACGGATGAGCAACTTGAGCATTTTCGCAAAATTCTTCTGCGCTGGAAACGCCAGCTCATGGAAGAAGTCGATAGCACCATGGGGCACATGCAAAAAGACGGGCTTTCCTTTCCAGATCCAGTTGACCGCGCCTCTCAAGAAGAAGGCTTTAACCTAGAGCTGCGCACCCGTGACCGTGAACGCAAGCTCATTAAAAAAATCGAATCTGCACTCGACGGCATTGAAACCGGCGATTATGGCTTTTGCAGTGATTGTGGTGCTGACATTGGCGTACGTCGCCTGGAAGCACGACCAACGGCAACGAAATGCATTGACTGCAAAACCTACGAAGAAATTCGCGAAAAACAAGCGGGTGGCTATTAACAACCATGACGGCTGAAGCGCAACAGATAAAGCACCTCGTTGCTCAGGCCAAGCCTGGGTTTTCAGCCAAAGTAGGGATCATCCTGGGCTCAGGCCTGGGGGCGCTTGCAGATCAAATAACAGACGCAACCGTTATTGATTACGCAGACATACCCGGCTTCCCCGTATCCTCTGTACAGGGCCACAGTGGCAAGCTACACCTTGGTTTTTTATGCGGGGTGCCTGTTGCCTGCCTACAAGGGCGTGTTCATTACTACGAAGGCGTAGACTATCAGCGCATGCAAACCTTAATTCGTAGTTTACGCGTGCTCGGATGCGACACATTATTCCTCACCAACTCGTCTGGATCTTTACGCCAAGAAGTTGGCGTTGGCGAACTCGTCGCTATTAGTGATCATATCAACATGCAATTCCATAACCCTCTTGTGGGTCTGAACCACGATGAATCTGGGCCGCGCTTTATGGGTATGGAAAATGCCTACGACAGCGAATTACGCAATCAACTGCATGCCGCCGCAAAATCGCAAAACATTACGCTTCACGAAGGCGTGTATGTAGGTGTACTTGGGCCGAGCTTTGAAACGCCCGCCGAAATCAATGCGTTTCGCGTACTGGGCGCGGACGTGGTGGGTATGTCGACCGTTGCTGATGTTATCATTGCGCGCCATTGCGGGCTACGTGTTGCCGCTCTCGCCGCAATCACCAACCTTGCCGCTGGCATGCATAGCGAACAACTGAGCCATTCAGTGACCTTGCAAGGCGCTAAAATCGCCTCAGAAAAAATGATTAAAGTGACATTAGCCTTTTTTGAGAGCCTGGCCGCAACGCATTAGTGCTATAAATTCTCCATCACGATGAATCGGATATAACAACGGATAGACATGTCGCCGTGATGTCGCATAATCAGCAGCAGGCCACGAACGAACACACCACGCATTTGGTACTGATAACGCCATAAGCTGTTGCCGATTGACCGGCGTGACGTGCATACTGTGCGCTAAAAAGCGTGGCCATCCCTCAAACGCTTGGTGATAGCCCCCAGATCGAAGCGCATAAATCTCCCCTGACATAGACTGTGATTGCAGCTTCTCGACTGAGGCGGACAGTGGGATATAGTCTCTGTTCCTGTAAAATGACGCCATCACATAACCACCGGTACTTATTAATATGATCAGTGTAATCGCGTATGCACCATATAGCTGCACCTTCTCAGCGCCATTGAACCGCGCAAATAGCCCCGCCAGCAGTAGTGTAATCAGAGGATACAATGGAATTATATAGTGCACACGATACAGCCCAACACACAATGTAAAAAACAGAACCACACAGCCGGCGGTGATCCATAGCATACGGCCGAGACGCTCGCCTCTAATCTTAAATACAGATGACCACTGTCTTAATAACCGCGGGTGACATAACACCAACAAAAAAGCAATAACGCCCACTATAAGCGCTCCGCTATAACCAAACAGTCGGTGCGTGAACACAGAAAAAGAAGGCCCTAATTTAATCAGGCTTAATAGCGCATGTAACGAATCCAAATGGCCCTGGTTGGGGTCCGCATTAACCTGTGAAAAGCGCTGTAGCATTTGCAGCAAGAAGGTATGTGGCAGTATCAATCCGAAATGTCGGGATACAAAATAAAACCACACGCCGACAGGAATACAGCCCAGCAAGAGCGCTCCCGCCGAATAACCCATCAAACGCCATCGTGACTGATTCTGACATAACATAATCAGTGCTAAACACATCGGGATGGCAAACACAAAATTAACAGGGCCTTTCAGTAATAACGTCAGCGCATTGGCCAAACTAAACAGCAACCAATGCCGCTGCTTTGCCGTGCGCGCCACCTGCACCACGCTATAGAGCATCAGCGTTACAAAAAACATCAGTGGAATTGCAAAGATAAGCTTTTGCAACGTTTGAATAAGAATCACATTACCCACCAGCATTAAAAAAGCGATCGCCGCATACGCGGGCTTATTAAATAAAATTCGAGCAATGCGATAGGTCAGCAAACACGTCGCATAAAAAAACAAATCAACGATGGCAAAAGGGGTATAGCGATTGACACCAAAAACAGCCCATGACAAGTGGATTAACCAATAATACAGCGGACCTTTTTGTAAATTGATGGTATTATTACCCCAAATTGGCGCCAAAAACTGATGTTGATGCCACATCTGATACGCCGTGCCAATATAGCGGTAACCATACACCTCTACGGGATAATAATGTAACTGCACTAAATACAAAGCAGGAACGAACAATGGCATGATTAAAAAAAAGACGATTCTACGCGTCAAGGTGTATGACGCATGATCTAAACGGGGCGGGTTCAAGATTTGTCGCATCGCCGTACCATAGCAGATATACGAAATACGAACAAGAAAGGTAATACATGAAAACAAAACGCATAATTGCACTCATTGACCTCACACGACTGGTTGAGGAAGACAACGAAACGGCCGTGATTAATTTCTGTCAAATGGCCAGTGAACTGGAAATGCCCGTCGCTTGTGTGTGTATTTACCCACAATATGTTGCTGCTGTTAGAGCCGCTTTTCCCAAGCTTACTATTGCGACTGTCGCAAATTTCCCCGGGGGCGATAGTGCGTTGGATGAGGTTGCGTCCTCCATCCAGTCGAGCATCGCTGCAGGCGCCAATGAAATCGACGTCGTCATGCCGTATACGCAACTCATCGAAGGTAACATCGCCTATGTGGCACAATTTTTAAAACGTTGTCGCGAAGAAACCGCTGACAAAGCGCTGTTAAAGGTCATCATCGAAAGCGGCGCGCTGGATGACAAACAAATCATTAAAGCCACGGCGATATGTGCCAATGCGAATGTTGATTTTATTAAAACATCAACGGGAAAGATAGCAACCGGTGTCTCACCAAAGGTTGTTGACACTATCCTCAAGGTGTTTGCCAAACTCGATAACCCACCCGGCATTAAAATTTCAGGGGGCGTTCACACCCCCGAACAAGCCATGGCCTACATCGATATCATTGCTGTTTACCGCGACGAGGCATGGATCACACCGCAGCATGTGCGTATTGGTGCCAGCCGCTTGCTGGATGCATTAAACAGTAGTGTGGCACCCAAACCTTCGTAACGCATTGATAGATGAGTTAATGGTATGCTTTTCTTCAACTGATGAGGGTTTTATGGTATATTTTTCTTCAACTACTGAAGGTTTTATGGTATATTTTTCTTCACTTAATGCTGTTTTTAAGAGAAATCATGTTTACTCGAAATCTCATGGCCGAACTGACAGACTGGAAAATACGCGGTAAGCGTTCGCCATTGATTTTGCGTGGCGCCCGGCAAGTTGGAAAAACATCCCTAATACGCCTATTTGCAAAGGCACAATTTGATTCTATTTTTGAGATTAATTTTGAAGCAGATAAGAGCTTTAAAGCATGCTTCGACACATTTGATCCACATGACATCATATTGAATATTGAAAAACTATCGAATGAAAAAATCATCGCAGGCAAAACACTATTATTCCTTGATGAAATTCAAGAGTCTGTCAATGCCATTTCAGCGCTTCGTTACTTTAAAGAAAAAATGCCTGAACTACACGTGATTGCCGCTGGGTCATTGCTCGAATT
>NVSS01000078.1 GCA_002732805.1 Coxiella sp. (in: g-proteobacteria) | reverse complement strand
CCATGGATACGGATAATACCGTCGGTTACACCAACAATAGTTCCTTCATTACGAGCTTCACTTACTACTTCGAACTTCTCAATACGTTGTTTGATCAGTTCGGCAATTTCAGTGGAATTCAGTTGCATGCTCTTTCCTCGTTATGCTTGTAACGCGTCTGAAAGACGGTTTAATTTACTACGAAATGAACCGTCGATGACTGTGTCGCCTGCTTTAATCAGTACTCCCACGCCCATAATTCACATCACGATCGCCTTTCACGTAAACGGGTCGGTTTGTGTGGTGCTGCTTAGCCAGCATCATGTAGGCAGAGACTTGTGACATTAGCTGCTGTGGGTTAATGGGTTGTAGCGGATGGGGCGACAGATTGAGGAAGTAGTCGCCACGGCGATTCACGCTCACCACAATGGGGGTTTTATCTTTAGCCGTGAGTGCCTTGGAGTGTGCTTGCGGTAAATTAACATTCACACCTTGCGTGAGCAGCGGTGCTGTAATCATAAAAATAATGAGCAGCACCAGCATTACATCGATATACGGCACAACATTGATTTCAGCGATGGGGCCGCGCGTCGCTCTTCTATGTTTTGATCTGCGCATTTAGTTGTACGCCTCACGGTGTAAAATATTGGTAAACTCTTCTTCAAAAATTTCGTATTTCTCTTGGATTTTAGTGAGCTGTGTTGAAAAGCGGTTGTAAGCGATGACGGCGGGGATTGCGGCAAACAAGCCCATAGCAGTCGCAATTAATGCTTCTGAAATACCCGGGGCGACCATCGCAATGGTGGCTTGTTGCATGGTGCCAAGTGCTTGGAACGAGGTCATAATGCCCCATACGGTGCCGAATAAGCCAACATAAGGGCTGGTCGAACCAACGGTGGCTAAAAACGATAAATTGCTTTCGAGTCGTTCGAGTTCTTTGGTTTCTGCTATACGCATCGCACGCATTGTGCCCTCCATAATGGCTTCGGGTGTTATGTTTGGCCGTGCTTTGTAGCGTTTATATTCTTTAAGACCCGCAATGAAAATCGAGGAGACGCCATTGGCTTTGTTGTCTTCATTAAATTGGGCAAATAAGCCGTCGAGGGAGGTGCCGGACCAGAATGCGGATTCAAATTCAGTAAGTGCCTTTTTGGTACGTTTAAATAAGGAGACGCGCTGAAAGATGATCATCCACGTAAATACGGAGGCAAGGACGAGTATAAACAGGACTATCTTAACGACAAGGCCAGCATCCATGATGAAATGCAGTACGGAAGGATCGGTGTTCATGATAATTTCTCCAAAAAATCAGCGGGAAACGGCTGTGGTTTGCCCTTTAAGGTAATACATACCAGGCGAATTTTCCCCTGGCAATACACAATGTCGTTATTATCAGCGTTTTTGACGCTTTGGTCAAAGGTGATTGAGGTGCGGCGGTAATTATCGACGTTGCAGGTGATTAAGAGTTTGTCACCAAGGCGTGCAGGATACAGATAATCCAGGCTAGCATGGTGTATGGCAAAGGCGATGTTACGTTGGGTGCAGTCATCAAAACTATGTCCTACAGCCCACAGCCATTCAGAACGTGCGCGCTCCATATAGCATAAGTAATTTGAGTGGTACACTACGCCCGTAGCATCGGTATCTTCGAAGTAAACGCGCTGCTCAAGTGAATAGCCGGGTTTGCTCATTATTTATTAGCCTTGTCGTCAGCGAGGGCTTCCAACCCAAAGTGTTCATAAGCTAATTGCGTGGCGACGCGCCCACGAGGCGTGCGCATGATAAAGCCTTCTTGAATGAGGAACGGCTCTAAGACTTCTTCGATGGTGCCACGTTCTTCACTGATGGCCGCCGCAATGGTGTCAATACCACAGGGGCCGCCATTGAATTTGGTCATCAAGGTTTCGAGTAAGCGTCGGTCCATGACGTCAAAGCCTTTTTTGTCGACACTTAGCATATCGAGTGCGCTGTTGGCGAGTGCTTGCGTAATAATGCCTTCCCCTTTTATTTGCACATAATCACGCACACGGCGTAACAAGCGATTCGCGATGCGTGGTGTCCCACGTGAACGGCATGCAATTTCTTGGGCACCGCTGAGCTCGGTGTTGATTTTTAAAATATCAGCAGAACGCATAACAATCTGAGTGAGATCAGCCGTGTTATAAAATTCGAGGCGTTGGATGATACCAAAACGATCACGAAGTGGGGCAGTGAGTAAGCCGGCGCGTGTGGTGGCACCCACCAGTGTAAAGTGCGGTAATTCCAGTTTTATGGAGCGCGCAGCAGGGCCTTCGCCTATCATGATATCGAGCTGAAAGTCTTCCATGGCGGCATATAAGGTTTCTTCAATGACCGGACTGAGGCGGTGAATTTCATCAATAAAAAGCACGTCCAGCGGCTCAAGGTTGGTTAAGATCGCAGCGAGATCCCCTGCCTTTTCGAGGACGGGGCCGGTGGTTTGTTTTAAGTTGGATTGCATTTCATGGGCAATAATATGTGCTAATGTGGTTTTGCCGAGTCCGGGTGGACCAAAAATTAAAGTGTGGTCAAGTGAATCTTCACGTTTTAGTGCGGCTTTAATGAAAATTTCCATTTGCTCGCAGACAGAATGTTGGCCGGTGTAATCTTCAAAACGTTTCGGGCGGATGGAACGTTCAACAAGATTATCATCGTGGGAGGGGTTGGCATCGACAATGCGTTCAGAAAGATTTTTCATGGATTATCCTGTCAGTTAGACCATCATCGACCGTAAGGCGTCACGAATGAGCGTTTCGCTCGTCAGTTCACTATTGTATACGTTTTTGATGGCGCGTTCCGCCTCTTTTTGTTTATAGCCTAAGGTAATCAATGCACTGATGGCATCATCAGAGGTCGAATTAATAAGGGTGGACTGGCCGGTTGCTGTCGTCATTTCCCAGCCATCGACACGGTCGCGCATTTCAATAACGAGGCGTTCGGCTGTTTTTTTGCCGACACCAGGAATGCGCACCAGTGATGATGCGTCATTTTGTCGGATACAGTGAACGAAAGCATCAGGTTCAATACCCGACAAAATAGCTAAACCGAGCTTGGGGCCGACGCCATTTACTTTGATAAGGGCGCGAAATAAACTGCGTTCACGCTGATTGTGAAAGCCAAATAAGGTATGTGCATCATCGCGAATAATTAAGTGTGTATAGAGGGCTGCTTGCTGACCGCATTCCGGCAGATGATAAAACGTATTCATCGTGGCCCGGACTTCATAGCCCACACCGTTGACGTCAATGAGTAATTCGGGTGGTTGTTTTTCAAGCAAAACACCGGTTAATTTTCCAATCATGATTAAACTCCGCTTTTGGATAGTTTATGCTTCAACGCTTGCTGATTGCAATGGCAAATTGCGATGGCAAGTGCATCAGCCGCATCTTCAACGGGTGTTTCGGTCATTTTGAGTAAGGCTCTGACCATATGTTGTACTTGGCTTTTGCTGGCGCCGCCGTAGCCGACCACGGCTTGTTTAACTTGTTTGGCGCTGTATTCGTCAACAGCTAATCCTGCATGCGCTAGCGCCGTCATCGCAGCGCCACGTGCTTGCCCTAATTTTAAAGCCGATTGGTGGTTGTACGAGGTGAAGACTTGTTCAATGGCAGCGCAGGTGGGCTGGTAGTCATGAATGACTTGAGTGATTGCGACGAAAATTTCGTTGAGTTTATCAGCCAGTGTATCGCTTTTGGTTTTAACCACACCATGGGCAATATAGTGCACCTCACTTTTTACGCGCTTAACGATGCCGTAACCGGTGATGCGCGAACCGGGGTCGATGCCAATGATCATTCCATTTTCCTAGTTGTTTTATGACTGTCCTTACTGTGTGATGATATCTGATCTTGACAGAAAAGAGAATGGATACGCCCTAATAACGAGCGTATTGAAAGGTGATTAGGTGCAACGTACCATCGTCCATTATAATTTTTCTAAGATATCGTCAGTAATCTCGGCATTGCTATAAACATCTTGGACGTCATCTAAATCTTCGAGCATATCGGTTAAGCGCATGACTTTCTCGGCAGCGTCAAGCTCGGCAATATCCACAGACATGGATGCAATCATGGTGATATCAGAAGCGTCGGGTGTTAATCCTGCGGCAATCAGTGTTTCTTTAATGTTAACCATCTCGTCGGGATCGGTAATGACTTCGATGGAGCCGTCGTCATTGGTCTCAACGTCAGAAGCACCCGCGTCGATAGCGGCTTCCATGATTTTATCTTCATCGGCACCGGGGGCGAAAGTGATGATACCGGTTTTGGTAAAAATATAAGAAACAGAACCATCGGTACCTAAGTTACCGCCGGTTTTAGTGAAGGCGTGGCGTACTTCGGCGACCGTGCGATTTTTATTATCGGTAAGACACTCTACCATGACGGCAACACCAGCTGGGCCATAGCCTTCGTAGCGTATTTCCTTCATGTCGGTATTATCTTCGCCACCTGCGCCACGTTTAATGGCGCGATTGATGGTGTCTCTGGTCATATTAGCACCAAGTGCTTTATCGATGGCATCACGTAGTCGTGGGTTAGCATCCGGGTCGCCACCGCCCATTCTGGCGGAAACGGTAATGACGCGGATTAGTTTGGTGAAAATTTTACCACGCTTTTTGTCCTGAGCGTTTTTACGGTGCTGTATATTATGCCATTTACTGTGACCTGCCATGATGCGTCCTCTTTTGAATGCTATGAGGCATTCTAATCACAGGCTCTCTAATTTGCAAAGATTAGTGACATTTGGTCGAGCAGGTTATTGTTAATCATGGCGGTTAAGGGCATCCTTCCAAACGCTTCAATGTCTGGCTTTGATGGTAGGGCAAACAGTGCAGTTTGGTTGTTTGCATGCTTGGGTTGTGGCTGTGGTGTTCTTTTAAAGAGATTACGAATTTTATCCCCTACACGTTTGATTACCGATAGGATTGGCTTGCGATAGTGGTAGCATCCATAAGCAACCGAGGTGGTGGCTAGAATGATGGAAACGGGTAACGCAGTAACGGGATTTGCCATCACAGCGATTAAGCCAATTAAGACAATGCTTGATGAGGCTAATTCAATTGCTTTGCTTTTCAATTTTATTTTTAGTTTCGCAAGTTCCTGTTTGGTTTCAGTTATTTTATGCGTGAGGTCGTGGCATTGATCTGTGTCATTCGCTGATAACGCATCACGTTGTTCTTCCAATTCACGTTTTTCACGGTGCAGTTTAAACACGTTAAAGTAGCTATAGACTAAATTGCTTGAAATACCCGTAAGAATCAGTGCTGCTGAAAAATGCGGCAATGCAAACGCAGCGATTGAAACACCCAGTGCGATTAACCCCGTTGTTACTCTAAGGCCAAGTGCTCTTTTTTCACTCAGCGATAGTGTGTGACGAAATTTAATACCGGCGGCAACGTTACCCAATCCTTCTACCATAATCAGCATCGGTGGGAACTCATGGCAAAAGAGTTCGAGCTGCTTTCCAATGTTGAAATGTGCTTGGGCTGCAGCATCAAGAACCGATTTAAGCATTTTCTCACAATGTAGCTTCGTAAAAAATGCGCCTTTAAGTGTGGCACTACTGGAGAGTGCGCCTGCGTGATGTTGTTGTCTGTTTGTATCTCTCATGTACCTATCTCGCTTTGTTTTTAATATGAGCGCACTATAGCGCCGCCGGCGCGATACATCAATAACATACTGTTTTATATCAAGAAAATACTGTTCGTAAATATTGACTAATACATAATAGATAATATTTTATTTTATGTTTCAGGGGGTTAGGCGGCATTAACCCTTGTGATATACTCATTTTCTCATTAGTCAAAGAGGCATCTTCATGGAAAAATTAACGGGTCAATGCTTGTGTGGGGCGATTGCCTATGAGATAGACGGTCCTCTTGGGCCAATCTATAACTGCCATTGCTCTAAGTGCCGACGTTGGCACGGTTCCGCTTTTCGTACACGTGCATCAGTAGAGAGTAAGCACTTTAAATGGGTACGTGGCGAGGAGCGCCTCTCTAAATATCATTCTTCTGATACGATTATCAAAACCTTCTGTTCGGTGTGCGGGTCTAATCTAATAAGCATTATTGAGGATAACCCAGAATTTATAGGCCTACCGATCGGTGGTCTTGAGCAAGATCCGGGGAATCGCCCGATTGCGAATATCTACGCGGCTTCAAAAGCGCCTTGGTATGATATTTGTGATGGACTGCCACAATATGATGAATGGCCACCCGGTGCGGCGGATACTGTGCGTGGATCGACGTCTTGAGCTAAGCTTTATCCCGTTAGTGAGTCATGATATGATTGATATTCAGTCAATCAAGGAACATGGAGTAACTGATGTTGAAATGGAGTTCATGGCAGGCACTGGCCAGTCTGTGTTGTCTCAGCCTATCGCTAGGGTGTGTTGCGGCCGATTTACCGGCAAAAAATGCGAGCTCGAATGCTCCCGGCAAGCTTTGTTTTGGCCAATTCCACGTTCACTGCATCTACGGTAATACCCCGAGTGAGTTGGCATGGAATATGACGGCTTATACGGTGGCAAGGCGCTTAAATACAGTGTTATGTGTTATGGGTCGATCCGCAAGCCCGGCAGATAACTGTCGAATCAATGCCGCTATTCGTAAAAACCTGGGTAGGGAAGCAGCGACGGCACAAAATAGCGTATTAAATTGTAAGCATCGTAATAAATTAAATGCCAATGCTATTGTGAAGGCCTTTTATCCCAAAGCAAGTGCCACTAAAGATTACCAACAGTTGATGACGCAGGATGATGCATTCTTAAAAAAAATCGATCTATTTTCGCAAAAAATGCCCGGTCTTTTTAGAGATCCCCAACGCATGAGTCAGTTCATCATGCACCTGAGTACGGCCAAACCGGTTGCAGCACTTGTTGATTTCAATACAAAGGGCCTTCAATTATTAAGTAACTGGCCAAAATCTGAATTAGCTCACGTACAAATCCCGATGGAGCTACCGTTGCCCCTGCCAAAGGAAAAAGCAGCCGTTATTAAGTATATTCAAAAAATGCCAATTTCAAAGCTGACATTAACACTAACGCCGTACCTTAACTTTAAACAGCTTGTATCGTTCGCATCACAGCTCACCAGTCCTACCTTGTCCATTTCATTGGTGTTACAACCACAAACAGGTGCCGTAACATCAATTAGCAAGCTCAGTAATGTGCTAAATCAACTGTATTCAATACTGCACAAAGGGGATCATGCCGATAGCGTATTCTTTGCGAACACGCATTTTCTTCGTTTTAAATTGAATGCGCTTAGTGAAATTCCAAGCGAGATGACATTAGTGTCACATTTTCAAAATTTAAAATCCTTGAATCTTTGGGCGAGTGAGGGTGTTTCACGTAGTGTGCCTTATACCAAACTATTGATGTCCCTAATCGGAAAATTGCAGACACATCACCTTAAGCGATTAATGGTCTTTACTGTTAATGCTAATCATAATACCGCATTGCTACTTAAAAATTCCGCTTTGATAAAAGCGCATCGGTTACGGTTTCAGAAAGTTGTGTTTTCAAAACTTGATCAGAAAACAATGCCCGTATTTACCTTATTGGTGACACCTACGTCAGCCTATGGGCTATCTAAAAAACCTCAATTTGCAGAGTATGTGATTTTGGTTAATAACACCACGTTACCCGCTAATGCATTTGCTAAACTCATCACAATGTTGAATGCTAAAGGTGCTAAGCTACCACAATTAACCTTTAGAAATATGCCCATCGATTATTTTATGCGCGTCAATGCATTAACGGATAATGCATTATTTCATCTCCTATTACATGTTTATCAATATGTGCCTAAGTTGGGGGTGACGCTGGCTATTTCAAATCAATCACAATTGAATCAGGTGCATGCATTTTATAGTGCGCTTGAAAGCCAAGATAGGGGGCAACACCACTTTAATCTTAATACGACCATTCAGCTGAATTTACATTCCGATTTAACCTTGCAGAATATTTTGAATTTTGCAAATAATACGCACTTGATGATGCAGAAGGTTAAGTACACGAAGCAGCGATCACTGGGTTTCTGGAATTACAAAATTGAAATGAGCAAAGCGTATTTTGATAAACACAAGGCTACCATCATCCCCGAGCTGCCGCTTAACAGTCATTATCAGTTCACGAATGCCAATGAGAAGTTGGTGATAGAGGGTATGGTGTCGGCTAATTTCAGTGATCCGATTCTAACAGTAAGCGTTGCCCACACGTAATTCGGGGAGGCGCATTTACTCACGTTTCATAATGTCTTTATGGCGCTGTTGTTGTTCGCGGAATATTTGGCGTCGTTGCTTGGCCTGCTCAAACCAGAGCTCACATTGCTCAGATTCAATAACGAGTGGCGGTATTTTAGTAGGTTTGCGATTTTCATCGATGGCGACCATGTTGATATAGCAAGTGTTAGTGTGGCGCACAACGCCGGTTTTAAGATCTTCGGCAATTATTTTCACGCCGATTTCCATTGACGAGTTACCCACGTAATTGACATGCCCCATGAAGGTGACGAGCTCACCGACGAAAATAGGTTGTTTAAAGTTGACCTGATCAACCGATACGGTGACCACGTCTTTTTTGGAATAGCGTGCGGCACAGGCATACGCCACGCGGTCCATGAGTAGCATAATGTAGCCACCATGAATATGGCCCGTGAAATTGGCGCGTTCTGGGGGCATCACTTCCGATAAGGTACAGGTTTTCGCTTGTTCATTCATACCTAATAGCGTAGCCTATTTTCGAGAAAATTCAACTACGTTGATTTTACAGTGTTTTTCTTGATGAGTTTAACCCCGAGCTCGGTAAGTTGCTCTGTATCGACCACGCCGGGTGCGCTGGTCAATGGGCAGGCCGCCGTCTGGGTTTTAGGGAAGGCAATGACATCACGAATCGAACTATTTCCGGTGAGTAGCATGGCAAGACGATCTAAGCCAAAAGCGATACCACCGTGCGGAGGACAACCAAATTGTAAGGCTTGCATCAAGTGCTCGAATTTATCATGGGCTTCTTCTTTTGAGATGCCGAGAATTTCGAATACAGTTTGTTGAATTTCTTGATCGTGGATGCGAATCGAGCCGCCACCGACTTCATAGCCATTAATGACCATGTCATAGGCGCGTGATATAGCAGCACCTGGATCTTGCTTTAGTTGTTCGGCGCTTGTTTCTTGTGGGCTTGTAAACGGATGGTGTAAGGCTTGCCAGTGACCTTGCGTGCCTTGCTCAAACATGGGGAAATCAACCACCCATAGTGGTGCCCAGTCAGACGTATAGAGTGAAAAGTCTTCAGCAATTTTGCAGCGCAATGCACCGAGTGCTTCGTGCACGATTTTTTTGGTGTCCGCACCAAAGAAAATAATATCACCGGTCTTAGCGCCAAGCTTCACCAGTATTGCTTCGACAACATCAGCAGTAAGGAATTTCAGGATGGGTGATTGTAAACCGTCCATACCATTATCACGATCGTTTACCTTAATATAGG
>NVSS01000077.1 GCA_002732805.1 Coxiella sp. (in: g-proteobacteria) | reverse complement strand
ACACACCCCCGTCCCCATCTGGCGCAGTACGTTTATTTAGAATAAAAAAAACGCCTTATGATAAGGCGTTTTTAAGAATGAATATAAGGGTTAACTCACCGCATCCGCAGGGTCACCCTTGCCAGACATCTTGGTCTCGCTCACAACACTTGAACCACCTGATGAATCAGACTTGTCATCGTCGCCCATTACCTCTTCCCAATCTTTAGGTGGAGTAGGATCCTTGCCTTCCATGATTTCTTTCAATTGGCCTTGATCGATCGTTTCGTATTTAATAAGTGCTTTCGCCATGCAATGCAGTTTATCCAGATTGTTTTCAATCACTTCTTTGGCTGCTGCATACGTACGGTCAATAATACTGCGCACTTCCTCATCGATGACTTTGTTGGTTTCATCAGACACTTCTTGGCGCTGCGTCATCGAGCGGCCCAGGAATACTTCACCGTCTTCTTCGCCATACGTCATCGGGCCTAATTTTTCGGATAAGCCCCACTTGGTCACCATACTGCGTGCAATATCCGTAGCACGTTCGATATCATTCGATGCGCCGGTAGTAACATGATCTGCACCAAAAATAATTTCTTCGGCAAGTCGCCCACCAAACAACGCTGATAACTGGCTCTCAAGACGGCGCTTACTGTAACTATAACGGTCTTCTTCTGGTAAGAACATCGTGACACCCAATGCACGGCCACGCGGAATAATCGTCACCTTATACACCGGATCATGGTCTGGCATCTTCAGTCCAACTAACGCATGCCCCGCTTCATGGTAGGCTGTTAATTCTCGTTCAGATTCATTCATTACCATGGAGCGACGTTCCGCACCCATCATAATTTTATCTTTAGCGCGCTCAAAGTCACTCATCTCAACTAAACGCTTATCTTCACGTGCAGCAAACAGCGCTGCTTCATTCACCAGATTAGCTAAGTCGGCACCCGAAAACCCAGGCGTTCCACGTGCAATTAAACTGGGTTTCACATCATCACTGATCGGCGTTTTACGCATGTGTACTTGAAGAATTTCATCACGCCCTTTAATGTCAGGTAGTGGCACCACAACTTGACGATCAAAACGTCCAGGACGTAACAACGCAGGATCTAATACGTCAGGACGGTTGGTTGCAGCCACGACGATAATACCTTCTTTACCTTCGAAACCATCCATTTCAACTAATAATTGATTGAGTGTTTGTTCACGTTCGTCATGACCGCCGCCCAAGCCTGCGCCACGATGGCGACCCACCGCATCGATCTCATCGATGAAAATAATACACGGCGCACGTTTCTTCGCTTGCTCAAACATATCACGTACACGTGAGGCACCCACACCCACAAACATTTCAACGAAGTCCGACCCTGAAATTGTAAAGAACGGCACTTTTGCTTCGCCCGCAACTGCTCTTGCCAGTAACGTTTTACCGGTACCCGGCGCACCGACTAACAACACACCGCACGGCATTTTACCACCGAGCTTTTGGAACCTACCCGGGTCACGTAAAAACTCAACAAGCTCTTGAACTTCATGCTTGGCCTCTTCACAACCGGCGACATCCTTGAAGGTGACTTTTATTTGATCCTCACCCAGCAAACGCGCCTTACTACGGCCAAACGACATCGGACCACCTTTACCACCACCGCCTTGCATTTGGCGCATAAAGAAAATCCAAACCGCAATCAATAAGAGGAACGGCCCCCAGCTTAATAAGAAATGTAATAAGAAACTTGGCTGCTTAGGTGGCACGCCTTTTACATTGACATTTTTGCTAATTAATTCGCCCATCAGATGTTGATCGGATAACGGCATGTAGGTAACAAACTGCTTGCCATCCGTCGTCGTACCTTCGATCGTACGATCTTGAATAGTCACATCACTCACATTATTATTTTTCACCGCACCGATGAATTGTGAATACGTCATTTGCTGCTGCGCCTCATGGCGTGGCCCTAACGTATTAAAAACGGCAAACAATACAACCGCGATGACTAACCAAATAATAACGTTCTTAAATAGATATTTGTTCAAATCAATTCTCCAGGACCAACAATTCAATCATTATAACCCATAAAGCCGGTAGCGAATATATAGATTTCACTCGATCGTGCCCTTGAAGCCTTCGGCTTGCGAATTCTCACCGTCTTAAAGCGTTTCCGCATGTCTGCTATCAACACATCAACCCCCTCGCCTTGGAAAATTTTTGCAAGGAAGCTGCCGTTTTTCTTCAAGAGGTTATAAGCACAATCTAAGGCCAATTCTACTAAATAAACCGACCTCGGCTGATCAGCACCTTTATTACCTGATAGATTGGGTGCCATATCCGAAATTACAAGGTCAACTGCGTCGCCATCAATCATCGCCATCAATTTATCAAGCACTTGCGACTCTGTAAAATCTCCCTGCAAGAAAGTGACCCCAGGAATCGGGTCCATCGGTAATAAATCCAGGGCAAATACCCGTCCCTTATGGCCGATCAGCTTTGATGCCACCTGAGACCAACCACCTGGCGTTGACCCAAGGTCCACCACGGTCATCCCCGGCTTGAGGAAATGGTCTTTGTCATTGAGCTCCAGCAGCTTATAGGCCGCACGTGAGGCGTAACCCTCCTCACGCGAGCGTTTCACATAGACATCATTATGGTGCTCATGGAGCCAACGTTTAGACGACATAGCTGAATAACCGATCTAAGGACAGCTGCATCCGGGCCTGGTCAGGCGCAAATACGGTGACGTGCCCCAGCTTGCGCTTAGGCTGCAGCTGCTTTTGATAATCATGTAGTGTCACATAAGGCACCGCCATCACCCTATCAGGCGGCGGCATGTCGCCAATGAGATTGACCATTGCTACAGCGCCCATCGTTGTCGTCATACCCAGTGGCCAGCCGCAAATCGCACGACAGTGTTGTTCGAACTGGCTGGTGCTCGCCCCTTCAATCGTCCAATGCCCCGAGTTATGAACGCGCGGCGCCATTTCATTGGCCAGCAGCGCATTGTCTTTTACAAAAAATTCAATCGTTAACACACCCACATAATCTAATCGAAATAACATGTCAGTGATGTAGCTTGTGGCAAGCTGATGCATGCGATCATTGGGCTGTACGGTCGTCGAGCGTAAAATACCCGCCGTGTGCACGTTCTCGCAGATATCATACACAACCACATCGCCTTGGTGATCACGCGCCGCAATAACAGACACCTCACGATCAAATTGAACAAATTCTTCAGCTAAGGCATCCGTCAACGTTTCACGACAAACAGCCTCGAGATCTGCATCTGTCATAATGCGCCATTGGTTTTTGCCATCATAACCGCCCTTACGCGACTTTATAATGAACGGTAAGCCCAGTGTTTCTTTTGCCTTTCGAATATCATCCGCGCTATCGATTGTGCAATAGCGGTTGGTTGGAATACCGAGCTCACAAAACAATTCTTTTTCTAGCAATCGGTCTTGTGCCTTTTCGATGGCCGTCGATTTCGGCAACACCGTTTTGGTTTTTTCCAAGTAATGTACTGTTGTTAGCGGTATGGATTCGGTTTCGTAGGTAATGACATCCACGCTATCCGCAAATTGATCCAGCGCCGCCGTATCATCAAATGCGGCTTCGATATGCTCTGCTAATGTACGTGTTGTATCGCTAATCTGTGGCGTAAAGACAACAAATTTAAGACCCAGTGGCACACCGGCTAAAATAAGCATTTGTGCGAGTTGCCCGCCACCTAAGATCCCAACACGCATTAGTGATCCTCATCTAGCTTTAAGTTGTCTAAGACGGATTGTGTTTGCGCGGAACGGAACGCATCCAACGCAGTTAATATGGCATCGTGTTTAATTGAAAGTATAGCTGCTGCTAATAACGCCGCATTTTTAGCACCCGCTACACCGATAGCCACGGTGGCAACAGGAATACCTGCTGGCATTTGGGCAATCGATAGCAGTGAATCCATGCCCTTTAACGCACGGCTCTTGATGGGCACGCCGATCACCGGCAACGAGGTTTTTGCCGCTACCATCCCCGGCAAATGCGCCGCACCACCCGCACCCCCAATAATCACTTCAAACCCTTTGTCACGCGCACTCGACGCATAGTCAAATAATAAATCTGGTGTACGGTGCGCTGAGACCACCTGCACCGCATAGGGAATATCTAATGCCTTCAGTACATCGATCGTATTTTTCATCGTCTCCCAGTCAGACTGAGAGCCCATGACAACACCCACTAATGGTTGATCCGACATGGCCTGACTCCTTAAATCGTCAAAGCGCTATACTAATTCATATAGCCATTGCTTACAACTATAGCAGATGACACACTATAGGGTTATTTATCAGCACGTTACATCTATAATATTGTAAAAAAGGGTGCTTAGATATGAGGAATTTTACAGATATGGTTGCACATTTCGATATCACTCCCTATAATCCGCGCATGGATAAAAAAATTAAAAAAGAACTTAAAGCGTTAGCCCACCATCTGAACCCTGTCGTGATGACCGGTACTCATGGCCTAACACCCGGTGTACATCAAGAAATTGAGGTAGCACTCGAAGCACATGAGCTCATCAAGCTACGCGTTAATGCGGGCGATCGTGAGGCACGTGACGCGATGATTGTGGATATCCTCAAGCAGCACCAGGCCGAACTCATTCAGCAAATTGGCCATACGGTTACGATTTATCGTGAAGCCAGCGACGAAGACGATCAAGAATACGACGACTGAGGCCGCAAACGAGCCACAGGCCTTACGGCATGAGGATTTCTCCAAAGCCCCCTATTACCATTCGCTGCGACACGTGGTGCAAATAAGTTAGCGTCAAGTTGTGGTATGTTTTCCGCCACCTGTTGCGCATGTGCCAAGCGTGCAACAGGACCTTCCTGCAACATGGGGCGCAATACCTTTAAGAATTGAGTCTCAAACAAATCACGCGGTTGATAGCAATCAATAGTAGCCTTATCGGTCGTGCCCGTTACATATTCCATAAAGGTCATCGCCAATGCATAGTAATCTGCTGGCATGGGATCGATGGGCTCCTCTGCTCGCCTTTCAAGAAGCGGCTGCACTTCGGGTGCTGCATACGTTACAGTTGCTAATACATTAAAGGTTTTTATCTTTCCGGGCGGCAATCGATTCAGCGACTTAAAATCTGATGCCATGAGTGTTACTCGCCCGGTATCATCAGGCAACCCTCTCAAGAAGTTACTGGGCTTGAAGTCCGAATAATAACACTGTCGTGAATGCTGATACTGCATAATTGTCATCAGCTGTGAAAAATCATCAAACAATTGCCTTTGCTCGCGCGGTGTAAACGTAGGGCGGCTTGCTTTATGAAGTGCTGTAATATAATCCTCCAATGTACCACCCGAGAAATACTCAGCACACTCACAATGCTCATACAATCCAAATGCGGCACCACTATAGTAATGCACACCCGCAAACTCGGGGAATTGTTTACGCAATATAGCAATAGCCTCTTGATTGCTTTGCTCAGGTGCAATCATATAAAGGCGTAGGATGATATCCATATGCTCACGTTGTAACACATAAACACTGGGCTCCTCACCGCCTAACAAACAAACCTTTGAACCTGGAAATGAGTGACGCATAAAGATACTTAATTCATCACGTAACAAACTCAACTGCGTCATTAACGATCTCTGCCAATCAACATCTGCACGTAATCTTACACGGGATGCCCATCGTACACTCCGATTATCATATACGTCCTGTAACTCTCGCAGTATCAGAATAAATGTTTTTGCTATTCTCATGTTCATCTTGTCATTCGCCGCAATAAGCTTCATCGATGTATACTGAATTACCATATTCGATGCTTCCCCATGTAAGCGCTGAAACCAGATATCAGCCTCATCAGCACCATTCACCAGCTTGCGCTCAAACACATATAGCTTACGGAAGTGCTCAAGCTGATCCTGCAACAGCTCTGAGTGCTCAATATGGCGCAAGAACTTGGAGGCATCTTGATTAGTGTCCATTTCTTGACGTGGTAACTGACGAAATGCATCGGCCTGAATTCCCAGCGTCGAAATAGCAGAAATTAAATCCCACAGACAATCATGTTGGGCCACATCAACGGCATCAATAGCAAGCAATAGTAGTTTTAATAATTCAACACACGTATTGTAAGTATGAACGCTTTTTAAAAGACGGTAATAAAAACGGTGCTCACCATATTCCTGACGTGCGTCTACTAATGCGCCCTGTAACACATTTAATTCGGTGTATAAATCCGTCACCAATTGGGAGGCTTCAAGCTGTCGCATTAAATCATCAACATGCTGTTGGCCAGGGCCAAGATCTACCGGTTTTGTAATAGAGATATTCGATTCACGCAGATCTTTATGGAATGTAAAACAGTGTGTCGGCGTGAGCGCTGAAGGTGGCCCCATCCCAAGCTCAACATAGGCTTTATTAATTTCACCTTTAACTTGTTTTATAATGCCCGGAATATCACAACGACTTGCGTAATAATTGATTTTATGCAATATCCATAAACGATCATGCGCTTGTTCATTCGCATCGTACGCCGACATCAATTTAAATAAATACAGCATATGCGGAAGCGATATATATGCTTCAAATTGATCCGGCAAGGTTGCTAAATCAACGCCAGCATAAAGCTTTAACATACTATTAAATGGATTCGGTGTCGGTATAACGACACGCTCCTGACTGTCATCTTCTCGCCATATAACAATGTTGGGCAGCATAGTCACCTCCTCCGAAACAATGCCTAAGCGCCATACTAGCAAATGAGTGAATCGAGGTGATGATGCAGGTCAGAAAGATTGGAAGATCTAGGCTCGATTTTGTAGGAGCTGCGGCTAACGCCGCTCCTATCAAAAGAACCCGAGGATAGCCTCAATAAGTTCCTTAGGTTTTTCCGAATTAATCCCGTGACCACGAGAAAACATATGCAGTTTAGAGTCATTGATATGTTTGGCTAGATACTTGGATTCTTGCTGCAATGAAATAATATCCTCATCACCATACATAACCAGCGTGGGTACCGTAATTTTATGCAGTAGCCCCGTGACATCGTGATTTTTAAGCACATTGTATTGCCGCTTTTGATTTTCCAGGGATTGCGGAAAGGGATTATTCACCATGCGATTCCACATGAATTGGATGTTACCAGGTTTACTTAAAAATTCCTGGCCAAATACCCATCCTAAAATCGCATCAAATTGAATTTTAAAATCAATATCCAGTTCACGTAATTTTAAGGATGAATCGGTACCCATCAACATACTGTGCCGCCATTTAGCCGTTGTGACCATCAGGCCTAATTTATTAATCTTATCGGGATGTCGAATCGCTATTTGCTGCGCAATCGTACCGCCCATGGAAGACCCAATCACATGTGGTTTTTCTAACTGTAATGCCGCTGCCAGCGCCACCACATCGTCCGCCATCAGCTCGGCAGATAGCTCACAGCCATCATCGCGCGTTTGGCCTGCACCACGATTGTCAAAAATAATAACTTCGTAGTCTTTACTCAATCGATCTAATTGTGGCGACCACGACACGTGATCAGAAGTATAACCTGAAATAAAAATGAGCGGCTGCCCTGCCCCATGTCGTTCGTAATAAAAATTCGCGTTATTGGCAGTCACCATTGGCATAATATGTAATCCTCATTCGTTATAAATCAAAATCAATACCCTGTGCTAAGGGTAATGCATCGCCCCAGTTAATCGTTACTGTTTGACGTCGCATGTAAGCTTTCCACGCATCTGAGCCAGACTCGCGCCCACCGCCAGTATCTTTTTCACCACCGAATGCGCCGCCGATTTCAGCACCCGATGTACCCACATTAATACCCGCAATACCGCAATCACTACCACGCACTGATAAAAACTGCTCGCAATGCTTCACATGCTGGCTAAACAGCGCCGATGACAACCCTTGTGCGACGGCATTGTGCATTGACAGTGCCTCTTCAAACGTTTGATAACGCATCACATACAAAATCGGTGCAAAGGTTTCACGCTGCACAATCGGCCAATCATTCTGTGCCCCAACAATCGTTGGTTCAACAAAATACCCGGGGCGATCAAGTTTTTTGCCACCGCAGATAATCGTGCCTTTCTGTTTATTGATCTCAGCGATTGCTGCTTCAAACGCCAATACGGCATGTTCGTTTATCAACGGCCCCATGTGATACGACTTATCAGAAGGGTCGCCTATTTTAATCTGCCCAAAGGACTTTTTCAATCGCTTTAACACGTCATCGTAAATCGTGTCTTGTAAAAACAAACGCCGCGTTGTCGTACAACGTTGCCCTGCTGTACCAACTGCCCCGAAGGTAATCGCGGGAATTGCTAATTCAAGGTCTGCCGTATCATCCACAATGATGGCATTATTGCCACCGAGTTCAAGTAAACATTTACCGAGACGCTGTGCAACAAGCTCGTTCACATGACGCCCTGTTTTTGTCGAACCGGTAAACGATACCAGATGAATACGCTTATCCGTTACTAATTGTTCGGCAAGCTTATGATCATTCGCCACAAACAGCGAAAAAATAGCCGTGTATCCCATCTCCTTTAACACATCATTACAGATATGCTGCACCGCTAACGCACACAGTGGTACTTGCGATGAGGGCCGCCAAATAACCGTATTACCGCAAATGGCTGAGATAAACGCATTCCACGCCCATACCGCCATTGGAAAATTAAAGGCTGTAATCACACCGACAACACCGAGTGGCAACCACTGCTCGTATAGTCGGTGCTGAACACGCTCCGATTGGATGGTTTTACCATAAAGCATGCGTGATTGACCCACCGCAAAATCGGCCATATCAATCATCTCTTGTACTTCGCCATCCCCTTCCACTTTGGATTTGCCCATTTCAAGGCTAATCAAGCTACCTAACACATCTTTTTGCTGGCGTAAGCGCTCGCCGATGCGACGCACCACTTCGCCACGCTGCGGTGCCGGTACTTGTGACCAGCTTCGTGATGCGTTGTCAGCCGCTGCGATTATTTTTTCAAGTTGCTTGGCATCTGCTTGCTTAATCGATAACAACGGTTCTGCGGTGGTTGGATTGTACGACACTAACGACTCAGATTGACACGTAAGCCAATCGTCAGCACCAATACAAGCGCCCGAATGGTTCTCTGTTAATGACAGCTGGGATAGTAAGTCCATAGTTAACTCCTCGGCGGAAATTATTTAGATGTTTGTAGATACGCGTCGGTTGAGTTCGTCGAAAACTGAAAGATGCGCAACTCAAAAAGTGGAATAATTGCCAGTAAATGATCAAAAATATCCGACTGAATACCTTCGTAATTGATCCAGTTGGTATCGTTGGTAAACACATAAATCTGCAGTGGCAAGCCTGTTTCAGTCGGCTCCAATTGTCTTATTAAAAAGGTCATTTTATCATGGATCTTGTTATTGCCACGCAAGTAGGCACTGACATAAGCACGAAATAATCCAATGTTGGTGAGGTCACGGCCATTAGCGCGCATCGATTTATCAACACCATTTTCTTTATTGTAGGCCGCA
>NVSS01000076.1 GCA_002732805.1 Coxiella sp. (in: g-proteobacteria) | reverse complement strand
GGAGGAAAACATGAAGAAATTAGCTAAATGTATTGCTGCCGGCCTATTTTTTACAGCGGCAACAGCGTTTGCTGGAGGGCCAGATGATCTAGGAACACCGGCCCATGTAAACGGCATATACCTTGGAGCAGGCGGTGGTCTAGCCTTTTCCGGTTTTAATGCGTCTTTTGATAGCAACCCCTTTCGTAACGATCTTAGCCTTGTAGGCTTTAGCTCAACGCCGGGTGTCTGGGAAAATTCAGGGGGTGCATTCCGCGCATTGGCGGGTTGGAATTTCCTGGATTATTTTGGTGTGGAGGCGGGTTATACCTATTATCTGCAGCACACATGGGAAGCAACGGGCACACAAACAATTACGGCAAATGTGGGTAGCGTGAAGGTGCGTATGGACAACAGCGCTCTGCAGTTATTTGCTAAAGCACATTACAACATTGAGCGATTCGATATTAGTGCTTTGCTAGGAATGGCTTATGAGATGAACGATAACTTTCGGGTTACCGATAGAGCGACGAACCCCGACCTCATAATCAGCTATAAGAATCAGCAGTATTGGACGTTTGCCTATGGGTTAGGTGTAACCTACTATACAACGTGGATCGATGGCTTAGGTGTCAGCTTAGATTGGTTAGGTGCGCTACACCGTAACGGTATTAAGTTCACAAATAACAGTGGTAACACATTTAGTTATAATGCACCGACGCGTAACGATGTTATTTTAGGGTTGCGTTATTTTATCAATTTATAAATTATTTGCAAAGGAGTGAATGGAATGGATTTCTTAAAACGCTTTATCGTCGGTGGTGTTGTTGTAAGCAGTTTATGTGTCAGTATGCCTATTTTGGCTGCAGACGGAAGTCCGGCAAAGTTTCTATTGCAGCTTTGGGCGGGCAAATTCCAGCAAGTAGACCCTCCTCATCGGTTTGTTTGTAGTACTCTAAAAGCCACGAATTCTGCGGGTACAACGACTATAGTGCCCTATGGTCGCTTTCAGTGTTGGTTTCCAACCCATAATAAATTTTCGACTGCTTATGAGCTCGGAACAACGAAGAGTATTCCAATGCCGCCAGCGCCAAATTTTCTGTTAGGTGATACGTTTTCATTGGATGTCCCCTACGTCCCCTACACAAAAATTCCAGGCGAAATGTTTACAGGGAACCCTGAGATACAGAAGCTAACCGTGACCAATTTTGGACATTTGGTTAGGTTGGTCATTGAAGGGAAGCTAGTGACTGTACTACCGGCGTCAAAGCCAATGACCGTAACACTAGACGGTAAGCCTATTAGCATTGAAAGCTGCCTGCCCGCCAAGACATATGCTAGCGAGGAGACGCTCAATTGTACCAATTTGTTAAGTACAGCGCCTAATGCGCCTAAAAAGTGCTATTTGCAGGCAAAGAAGCTGTTTTATAACAGCGCAGACCCGCGCCGTGTACATGGGAAAATATCGCGAAATCCTTGTAGCCCGATTTCAGATTAGGCTATTTTATAAGGTCGCACCATACTAGGCCTCTACAAAAATCACTTTCCGCGGTATAATGAGTG
This sequence comes from Coxiella sp. (in: g-proteobacteria), assembly GCA_002732805.1. GTDB lineage: Bacteria > Pseudomonadota > Gammaproteobacteria > Coxiellales > Coxiellaceae. The sequence goes on along the minus strand of NVSS01000076.1, from coordinate 8,036 downwards.
CCTCCTAAAAACACCAGGCTGACTAACCCGTGGATAAACAAGATTTTTTACTCGAAATAGGCTGTGATGAACTGCCTGCACGCTTCTTAAAACGCTTATCACAAGACCTAGGCGCCGGTATACGTCGTGAACTTGAACGTACTAAATTGCACTTCGATGCCCTTGAAACCTATGCCAGCCCACGCCGCCTAGCCGTACTTGTATCTCAATTAGACAGTGTGCAGCCTGAACGTAATATTGAGCGCCACGGTCCCTTTGTCAAAGATGCCTATGATAAAAGCGGCACGCCGACGCTAGCGTGCATTGGTTTCGCACGCTCTTGTGGCGTCAGTGTCGATCAGCTACAGCACCAAGAGTCGCCAAAAGGTGAGCGCGTTTGCGTTTTCGCTAAACAACCGGGATTACCAACGGTTGATATCCTCGCAGAGCTCTGCCAAAAAGCCATTAAAAAAATGCCTATGCCCAAGCCCATGCGTTGGGGCGATCATGACATCTCTTTTTTACGCCCGGTGCAGTGGGTCGTCATGCTCTTTGGAAAAACACCTATCCGTACTGAGATTTTAGGCAAAAAAACAACCACTGAAACCTTTGGCCACCGTTTCCATCACCCGCAAGCCATTTTCATTCCCACCCCCAAAGATTATAAGTCGGTGCTTTACACCAAAGGTTATGTCGTTGCCGATTTTGATAAGCGCCATGAGCTTACTGAGAAGTTAATTAAACAAGCCGCCACACCTAACCGCGTCATTATTGACCCTGAGTTGCTTGATGAAGTCACCGGATTAATCGAGTGGCCGGTTGCGCTAGAGGGGAACTTCAAACCCGCATTTTTAGACTTGCCAAAAGAAGTATTAATCACCTCGATGAAAACACATCAAAAATGTTTTCCCGTTGAAGACAGCGACGGAAAACTACAGCCTGCTTTCGTGCTCGTCAGCAACATCGACAGCAAAGATCCTAATGTAGTGATCAAAGGCAACGAACGCGTCATCGACGCACGCCTCAGTGACGCTGAATTTTTCTACAAAAACGACTGCAAACACCGACTTGATGCCAACATCAAAGCGCTAGACAACGTTATTTTCCAGAAAAAACTGGGTTCGCTCGGCAATAAAGTAAACCGCATCACCAAACTGGCGAGTTATATCGCTAAAGCCTTAGAGGCTGATGTCGATGCCGCCAAACACGGCGCACAATTGGCCAAATGTGATTTGATTAGCGAAATGGTGTTCGAGTTCCCAAGCTTACAGGGCATCATGGGCTACTATTACGCACAACACGATAAAGAGCCCAAAAAAGTAGCAACGATCATTAAAGAACACTATTTACCGAAATACGCTGGTGATGCACTGCCTACCAGCAAAGAATCCGCCGCTGTTGCCTTGGCTGATCGCCTCGACACACTCGTTGGTATCATCGGTATCAAAATGAAACCCACCGGTGACAAAGACCCGTTTGCACTACGTCGTGCCGCGCAAGGTATATTCCGTATCCTCATTGAGAAAAAATTAGATCTTGATTTAGCCAAGCTTATTCATCAAGCGGCGCGTGGTTACCAAGATGAACTCACCCATAAAACCGTTGAAGACGATGTGCGCCAATTTGTATTCGAGCGCATGAAGCATTGGTATGCCGACAACGATATCTCGGTTGAAGTATTTGAAGCCGTTGCCTCAACAAACACCACCAATCCACTTGATTTTGACAAGCGTGTTCACGCCGTCGTTGCCTTTCGTAAATTACCCGAAGCGGAAGCACTGGCTGCTGCGAACAAACGCGTCAGTAATATCCTCAAAAAGCAAAATCAACTCGATATCCCCAAAAAAGTAAACGCAAAATACTTTGATGCGCCCGCCGAAGAAAAATTGGCCGCACTGCTCGAGCAACAAAATGATAAAGTAGCGGGTTTTTATGAAAATCAAGACTACACCAAAGCACTCACCTCATTGGCCTGCCTTAAAGAACCGATCGATAAATTCTTTGAAGATGTGATGGTCATGGATAAAGATGAGAAAAAGCGCAATAACCGCCTTGCACTACTCGCATCATTACGCAGCCTGTTCGCACAAACAGCCGATATTTCGTTGATTTCGAAGTAGCCCGCTATGTATGGTGTGAACCATGCCGCGATAGGTAGTCCCGGCAGAAGCCCGTTTAATGCCTCCGTCAGAATAACAAGAAGATTAGCCACGGGCGCCACCTTACCGGTGAACCTCGGCCAAACAGCTCTTACACCAGCACGTGCCAACGCTAATAGAACACTAAACCACCTGGGTGCTGAATAATTAAGGGCCGTACTGTCGCGAAGAATGCCCTGTGCGATCATTGCGCGCGATCGTGGAATTGACATCGCAATACTACGTGCGAGCCACAACAACACAAGTAACGCCTTGAGGCGTGGTAATCCATGCTCGAGTACCAGGATTTATTACTTGACTAGGTCGTCTTCCTTCCTCAGCATCTACTAAATTATAACTGCTCGAGGCGGCGTGGCGGGGGGCATCGTCTTCTCCTTCCTTGTGCTTATGCCCGCAATTACCATTGATGCATATAAACATCAAGAAGATCATCGCAATAAGCGGGAGACCAGCTCTTTAAGCTTAGGGTGAACCCGATGGAGCTGCGTAACGATCGACGTACTCGTCGTTACGGTCATTATACTCAGCTTGAAGATCATCCCCATATAACCGCCAAAACGAAACAACCTCACAATAGAGCCGAAAAAAGTCTTTATCTGGTCTGGCATCCGGTCCTGTAAAATCTTCACCACCACATTGCTCGACAAAGATACGAATCGCTTCTATACATTCATCACGGATTTGAGATGTGTTTTGTTCCGGTGGGGGGATGACCTGATATTCATAAGTAGACATACCGACGCAGTGAGCCTGTTGAAGCAAAGCCATCCCGCGTCGAGCTAACAAACCATAGGCCATCTTATCTTTTACGGTAACACCCGTTAATTTCTGCTTTATAGCATTGATATTCGCTTGTGTTTCAGCGCTCTTCCCTGTGAAAAGAAGATGGTAATCATCATTGCTATGCCTCCTGAGATCGCTCATGAGCGCTGCCTTGGGCCCTCTATCACCCACAAGTAACCGCCTATTACTTAACGTATTAGTCATAGAGGACCCCGTTAACGGATCGCGCATAAAAACAGCTCTCACGCCTGCGGCGGCAAAAGCGATAACCACGCTCACTGCCCAGGGGAGCGCATAATTTAGTTCTTCGTTGTTTGTAATGCCCTGTCGAATATTTTCGCGGGTTTGTGGATAGGCCGTTAGACAAGCACAAGCAAGCCACAGTAATGCTAAGACTTCAGAAAAAATAGCGAGCGGCGTTGTAAGTCGTGCCGGCGTACTCCGATTATCGATAGATAAGGGGTCACCTGTATCTAGATGAATACGGGAACGATCTGGGCCGCTGTGTGTTTCGACATCGTTACCCCCAATAATATAGGAAAAGTCATCCTCATCTACTCGATTTAATAATGAATTCTTCTCAAGTACGTGCATACCACCGCCCCGCTTATCCGTATGATTGGCCATACAAATACCATTAATGTACATAAACATCAATTAAATCATTTGTGTTCATGATCAACATATAGTGTTAAGGTGCACAAATTATGCAAATCAAACCCATCATTACTGTTCTCAACCAAGTGATCAAGCACCACGTGTCGCTAACAGCTTGTTTTAATGAGGCGCAACTCAGTCCCGAACAAAAAGCAGTTTGTTACGGCGTTATTCGTTGGCATGTTCAGCTTGAGCTAATAGCAGGTGAGCTACTGCACAAGCCACTCAAAGCTAAAAACCAACCTGTGCTGTATTACATCGTCTTGGGGCTTTTTCAAATTTTGTATGGTGATACACCCAATCATGCCGCCGTAAAAGAAATTGTAGATGCGGTTAAAAAATCAAAATTTCGCTGGGCTGAAGGGCTGGTAAATAAACTGCTGCGTCGTTTTATCGACGAACAAGATGCCATTCTTAAAAACGTATTTCAAACAGACGTGGGACACTACGCACACCCACAATGGATGGTTGAGCGCACCAACAACGCCGCTGTTCTTGATGCCAATAATCAACCTGCACCAATGACCTTACGTGTGAACCTACAAAAAACGACACGGGCCGATTACGTAACACAATTAGAAAACGATGCCATTACTGCTACGGTACTGGATTCATCCGTAACCGCCCTTCAGCTTGATAATCCCGTGCCGGTAGATGCGTTACCTGGATTCCACCAAGGGCTTTGTAGTGTGCAAGATGAAGCAGGGCAATTAATCGTTGCTGCGCTTGACCTTAAGCCCGGCCAGCGCGTACTCGATGCCTGTTGTGCGCCTGGCAGTAAAACAGGGCATATTTTAGAAGCCGAACCGGCACTCGAAAAGCTCGTCGCACTTGATAAAGACAGTAAGCGCTTGAGAATGGTTAGTGATAACATTAGCCGCCTTGATCTGTATAACGATAACATCGAGCTCATCACCGCCGATGCCGCTCACGTGGATTTCTGGTGGGACAAAAAACAGTTTGATCGTATTCTCATTGATGCACCCTGCTCAGCAACGGGTGTTATCCGCCGCCACCCCGATATTAAATTATTACGCCGCGAATCAGATATAGAAGCACTACAACAACAGCAATTAGCGCTATTAAATGCATTATGGCCGCTCCTCAAAGAGGGTGGCAAATTAATCTATTCCACCTGCTCTGTTTTTGAAGACGAAAATCGTGGCTGCGTCGAAAAATTTTGCAGTAGCACCAACGCAACGCTACTCAACGATCAGCAGCTCTATCCAACGCTCAATGGCCATGACGGATTTTATATTGCGATCCTAGCATCAGCGCCTAATAAGTAAATCTACGGTAAACAGCCCTAACCAAGCTTGCATGGCCCAATGGTGGGCGCTGTTATGCCATCAACATTCTGAGCGCATAGATGCCCCCTTGGAACACCCAGAAAACGTTGGTGCCGACGCGGGGCGTTGCTGCTTACTAGCGTCAAAAATGCCCGGGCTATGTTCTTTTGAGTACAAAGCTTCCAGCAAATTCTGTAGGTCATCGCATTCAGGTGCTACCCTTGATTCAAAATGCCATCGTTTAAGCTGTACCTTAATTCGCAGCATTAGCTCGGGCGGAAACTCGCTACTCCAAAATTTATCGTTGATCACCGCATCGGCAATATCGACACAGTGGTTTTGTACCACAACATCTGAGGTTCGTGTTCGCGACTCTAAGAGGCAAACAGCCGCTTTAGCGAGCACACACTTTTCGTTAAATGATGCGCATATATAAGCATAAGCAGATAGCGCTGACGTAATCATGCGCGGCTTGTCTTCAGCGTTTCTATTTTTAAGCCAATGACAATTTAGAGGCGTTACATAAAACGAGGGCGACACGGCGCTATCGCTATAACGCTCATTCACTGCCTCCTCATAAAACAGGAAGAATGCGTTAAAGTTTCCGTCGGCATCAAGCCATTTTAATACGTTAAAACAACGGTCGGCTGGGCTTTGTGCCAATAGCGAAGCACGCATCGATCTGTCCTTGCGCGCATTCAAATAATATTGGCGTATACTCATTAACACATCGTCAGAGTAGGGCTTATCGGTGAACTTACTCGGAATAATACGCGCGCTCATTAATTCTTTGCGCTGCTCGGCAACGTACTGCTCCACTTCCGGCAGCACACGCACCACGCACAAAGCGTCATCAGCATCATTTGGCGTTACTGGTGTGTGTGCGTTTTTATCGTCAAACATCAACATAATTCAGTCCCCCTCAACCCGATGTACTGCCCCTAACTTAACCTAATCGTGACCGTATTCAATAGTTATCGCAGGATCGGTTGATGGCCATCAAGGCCGCCCTATAAAGCAAAATAAGTGCTTGTTTTTGGAGGTAATAATTTCAGAGAGGGGCGATGATTTCAGCTATTTTATGTTTATTTTTAAAATTAATAATATGTGCATCCCCAATGCGTCATTTTACTGACTGCCGAGGACCAGTGACCGTAACAACGGGGTATTGCTGTATTTGAGACGCAAGCAACGTTTGAATGGCGCGCCTAACCCTATGTAAATCCTCAGTTCAATTGCAGATTCACATAATATCTGGGGCTATGAAAGGTTAAGTACCATGCAATTACATGCGCCCCCGGCTTTTAAAAATTGGCTCATATCAAGCTCATGAATAGTAAATCCCAATTCACGTAAGTGAGGCGTTGTCGCGTCACAACCTTGAGGCACGATGATATGCTTATCAATAATAATGCTGTTACAGGCAAAGCGTCGCGCATCCGCATCGGACACATCAAACAAATTCAAACCTTGCTGCTGCATGTCGTGTTGTGATTTCTCTGTAAACGCAGGTGGATACCACAAGGCATTGCCGTCTCCAAGTGATAGAAAGCACGTGTCCAAATGATAAAATTCGGGGCTGACGAGTTCGCAATACACTTTTTGCTGCGCTTTAAAAAAAGGATGGTCATCATAAAATGATTTGTCTGAGCGAAAGCCATATCCCACATACCAACGTCCATCAACACAAACCGCCTCTGCTTCGCCTTCGAATGCACCCGCAATTGCCTCATAAACGGTATAACCCTGTTCCTCAAAAAACGTCTTAAACCATGGAATTTCAGCGGCGCGCTCAGCACATTGCATTTGTGACAAAATAATATGCTGATCAATAACAAGTCCTGCGTTGGCGGTAAAGACCATGTCCGGACAATCGGGCTGGGGTAGGGTGGTCACCACCTCACCCCCACATTGCACAATACACGCCACAAGCTGATGCCAAGCGCTGATGGCCGCCTCAGGGTCAACGCGCTGATCTAATCGCATGTATGGGTTTATCTGATACTCAATTTGAAAATAGTTCGGCTCACACAGTAAAAATTTCTGCGACATCCTTGTCCCTTATTTAGTCTGTAACGCGTACGGCTAATACATCGCATTTTGCACCATGTAAAATGGCATTGGCTGTAGAGCCCAATAAGAGCTGTACGCCATGACGGCCGTGGCTACCCACAATGATCAGGTCGGCCTTGATTTTGTCTGCCTCAGCCAAAATAACGTGCTTGGCAGGGCCTTCTATAATCAAGCATTGACTGTCTGGCACATTAAGCTCCCCTGCAATTTTATCCAGCAATTGCTCGGCTTCCGTTTTTAAGACGCCTTCCACATCAATACCAGCAGCAACACCATAAGCGGCACCATAGCTATTTAAATGCTCAACAGAATGAACAAGCCATAGTTTGCATTGAAATTGCTCAACAATTTCTTTCGCTTTTTTCATTATCTTGATATCAGACTCTGGTTCTAACTCCAGTGCCAACAAAACATTCTTGTATTTTTTCATAAAAGACTCCGCTTCCAACCAATTCGTACAGTTAAGCATCCTAATTAATCACAACTTGCGGCGGAACTCAACAAAAAACTCGGGCGAGACACCGCGCGATCTGTGGATAACATTGTGAACTACCCCAGGGACAAGCTGATAACAATGTGTATAGTACAAGTGAACCAAACCAGTGGTTATCCACAGAATTAGTTATCCACAGCATTCATCCACCGCTTTCTGACGCTAGAAACGCAACTTTTCACGACGGTTATCATTGCTGTAACACACTATATAATATATAGTTTATGTTGTTATCCACAGAAAAAGTGTTCCCCTATTACTACTACTACTATATTAAATACTAATATAGTTATTATAGTAGGCGAAGACAGAAAATAGTGTAATAAACACACCAGAGCGCTCACCAACAAATTTAAAAGTTATCCACAACGATATGTGAATATATTCTGGAAAACAGGCTTGTCATGGTGTGACTAAATTTGTGTATAAGTGGTCTTTTGCCTGTCGACTGTGGATAAGCCTGATTTATACACAGGGTTGTCGCTAGGCTTAACGTTGTTTTTTCACAGCACGTCATGTTAGACAAGCCTGTGAATAAAAACATAAAAAACAGGTTATCCACAGAAAAATAGCCGCCCTATAACTACTACTACTAAATATTAA
>NVSS01000075.1 GCA_002732805.1 Coxiella sp. (in: g-proteobacteria) | reverse complement strand
TTGCAGCCAATTGCTGATGCTTTAAAGTTGTTAACAAAAGAAATTATTCAACCCTCTGCTGCTAGTAAAGGGCTTTTTGTTTTAGGCCCAATCATGGCAATCTATCTGGCACGCTTTATGAAGTACCTGCATGACCGCGGTATCGCCAATACCGACAACCGAAAAGTCTGGGCGTTCTGTGGTGATGGTGAGATGGACGAACCCGAATCATTAGGCGCTATTTCACTGGGTGGTCGTGAAAAACTCGACAATCTAATTTTCGTTATCAACTGTAACCTGCAACGCCTCGATGGCCCGGTACGTGGTAATGGCAAAATCATTCAAGAAATGGAATCCGTTTTCCGTGGCTCTGGCTGGCATGTCATCAAAGTTATTTGGGGCGGCAATTGGTTGCCTATTTTCCAGCAAGATACCTCGGGTAAACTATTGTTACGCATTGCTGAATTAGTCGATGGCGAATGGCAAAGCTATTCCGCTAAAGATGGCGCTTACATGCGCGAACATTTCTTTGGCAAATACCCAGAACTGGTTGATTTAGTGGCGGCGTATAGTAATGAGCAGTTGAAAGAACTGGTCGATGGTGGCCATGATCCGCAAAAGGTCTATGCCGCTTATGCTGCTGCGGTTGCACATACCGGTCAGCCGGTCGTGATTCTTACCAAAACGGTGAAGGGCTACGGGCTTGGATACGAAGGCGAAGGTCTTAATATCACACACAACCTCGAAGAAATTAGTGAGGACGGATTAAAAGCGTTTCGTGATCGGTTTAATTTGCCGTTAACGGATAAGCAAGTTGAAAAACTAGAATTCATTAAACCCAAAGCTGACAGTGCTGAAATGAAATACCTCCATGCACAACGTAAAGCACTCGGTGGTTATATACCATCACGCACCAGCACCTGTCCTAAATTAATTGTGCCCTCATTGGATGCGTTTTCAGCGATATTGGAAGGCTCAGGTGAGCGTAGTTATTCGAGTAATATGGCCTTTGCACGTGTGATGATGGTGTTGGTCCGCGATAAAAATTTGAAAAAATATTTAGTGCCTATTGTAGCGGATGAAGCACGTACGCTGGCGATGGAAGGTTTGTTCCGTCAACTGGGTATTTATGCGCCGCACGGTCAAAAATACATTCCCGAAGATCGTAAGCAGTTGGTCTATTATCGCGAAGATAAAAAAGGCCAGCTCATGCAGCAAGGTATCACTGAAGCAGGTGCGTTAGCGACGTGGATTGCAGCGGGAACGTCATATGCGACCAATAACTTACCGATGATCCCATTCTATATATACTATGCAATGTTTGGTTACCAGCGTGTGGGTGATTTGGTGTGGGCGGCGGGTGACATTAAAGCACGTGGTTTCTTAATTGGTGGTTTAGCAGGGCGTACGACGCTAGCCGGTGAAGGGCTGCAGCATCAGGATTCACATAACGTGCTCATGTTTAGCTTTGTACCAAGTTGTAAGGCCTATGATCTGTGTTTCTCTTATGAGGTTGCGGTGTTGGTGCAGCATGGATTGCAGCGTATGTATGCAGAGCAAAAAGATGAGTTTTATTATTTCACGGTGATGAATGAAAGCTATCAACATCCCGCTATGCCTAAGGGCGCAGAGAAGGGCATTATCAAAGGGATGTATGACTTCAAAAAGAGTAGCAAGAAATCTAAATTAAAAGTGCAATTACTCGGCTCAGGGGCCATTTTACGTGAAGTGATTCAAGCAGCGGCTATATTAGAAAAAGAATACGATGTGGCAGCCGATATTTGGGGTGTGACCAGTTTTAATGAATTGCGTCGCGATAATGATTCGGTGGTACGCCATAACCGATTACACCCTGCCGGTAAAGCCAAGCAAGCTTATGTTACCCAATGCCTCGATGGGCGTGAGGGGCCAGTGATTGCAGCAACGGACTATTTGCGGTTATTTGCCGATCAAGTTCGTAGTGCGATTCCAGGATCCTATCACGTGCTGGGTACGGATGGTTATGGCCGCAGTGATTCACGTGCTAATTTGCGTGATTTCTTTGAGGTGAATGCGAATATGGTTGTGTATACCGCATTGAAAGCGTTGGTGGACGAGGGTTCATTGGATACTGATGTTGTCGTAGCGGCAGCGAAAAAATTAAATATTGATGCAAAACGTCCAGATCCTTGGACAGTATAATCTCGGCAAAGGAGAATGTGTGTGACGATAATTAAAATCCCCGATATTGGTGGTGATCATGCAGAGGTGGTTGAAATCCTCGTAAAGCCTGGCGATCAGGTAGCAATGGAAGATTCATTAGTGACCCTTGAGGGTGATAAAGCAACAATGGATGTGCCTGCGCCACAAGCAGGTACGATCGAGTCCATCATTGTAAAGGTGGGCGATAACGTCGCTGAGGGTGATGAATTGGTTGTGATGGTGGGGGATGCTGTTGAAAGCAAGGCAGATGCCCAGCCTGAGACAAAAGCACCGACAGCAAAAGCACCCGCAAAACCATCGGCTCCCGCAAAACAACAAGCGCCAGCCGCAGTGGCTTCGGATGCTGGATTTGCGTTTGGCACCGATGTGTATGCAGGCCCGGCCGTGCGACGTATTGCCAGTGAGTTTGGTGTTAATCTGCTTAAAATAAAAGGCAGTGGTGAGAAAGGCCGTATTACAAAGCTCGATGTTCAGACATTCGTGAAATCTCAGTTAAAAGTGGCGGCGAGTGGTGGTGGCGGTTTAGGATTTAATTTCCCTAAATTACCCGGATTAGATTTTGCTAAGTTTGGTGATACAACGCTGAAGCCATTGTCAAAAATAAAACGCATATCAGGGGCGAATCTGCACCGGAACTGGGTAAGTATTCCCCACATCACGCAATTTGATGACGCTGATATCACAGAGCTGGAAGCCTTTCGCAAGGAGCAGAAAACAGCAGCAACAGCGCAAGGCATAAAATTAACGCCGTTGGTATTTATCATGAAAGCAGTGGTTGCGACCTTGCAAGAATTTCCTATTTTTAATTCGTCCCTCGATGCCTCTGGGGAAAACGTCATCTTAAAGCAATATTTCAATATTGGCGTGGCCGTGGATACCCCGAATGGTTTGGTAGTACCCGTGATTCGTGATGTTGATCGCAAGGGAATTTACGATTTGGCAAAAGAGTTGGGTGCGATTAGTAAGAAGGCGCGCGAAAAAGGATTGAGCTTGCCTGAAATGCAGGGCGGCTGTTTTACGATTTCAAGTTTAGGCGGCATTGGTGGTACGGCCTTTACGCCGATCATTAACGCGCCAGAAGTTGCTATTTTAGGTGTGTCACGTAGTCAGATGAAACCGGTTTATATACCATCCGAACAAAAGTTTGTGCCGCGTTTGATGCTGCCCTTATGTTTATCTTACGATCATCGTGTGATCGACGGTGCTGATGGTGCACGCTTTATCGTTTCCTTAGCAAACCGTTTAGGCGATATTCGTAAAATTTTATTATAGTTTTTTAGGAGAGAAAGATGTCAGCAACTGTTGAAGCAGAAGTAGTCGTATTAGGGAGTGGTCCAGGGGGCTATTCGGCCGCATTTCGTGCCGCGGACTTAGGTAAAAAAGCTACTTTGATTGAGCGTTATGCCACGATTGGTGGTGTTTGTTTAAACGTTGGTTGTATTCCATCAAAAGCATTATTGCATGTAGCAAAGGTGATTGATGAAACTGAAGATACGAAAGTGCACGGTGTGGATTTCGGCAAGCCGAGCATCGACATTGATAAAATCCGTGGTTACAAAGACGGTATTATTAAAAAATTAACGAGTGGTTTAGCGATGATGGCTAAGCAACGCAAGGTTCAAGTTGTCACAGGCTTCGGTAAATTTATTGGGCCAAATGAGATTGCTGTTGATAATGACGGTGACGTGACCAACGTTAAATTTGAAAACTGTATTATTGCAGCCGGTTCATTACCGGTGAAATTGCCATTTTTACCCGATGACCCACGCATTATGGATTCCACAGGTGCGTTGGAGCTTGAGAAAGTAGATTGCCGCATGCTCGTGTTGGGCGGTGGTATTATTGGTCTTGAAATGGCAACGGTCTATCATGCGTTGGGCGCCAAAATTAATGTCGTTGAGATGATGGATCAAATTATTCCCGGTGCGGATAAAGACGTTGTTACCCCATTACAAAAACGTATCAAAAAGCGTTATGAATCGATCATGCTAAAAACAAAAGTCACGAAGGTGGACGCGAAAGACGATGGGTTATGGGTCACGTTTGAAGGTGATCAAGCGCCGGCAGAAAACCCACAGCGTTTCGATTGTATTTTGTCAGCGGTTGGCCGTGCGCCGAATGGTAAGAACATTGACGCCGAAAAAGCGGGTGTAAACGTTGATGAACGTGGATTTATTAACGTCGATAATCAGCTGCGCACAAATGTACCGCATATTTTTGCGATTGGTGATGTTGTTGGCCAACCTATGCTTGCGCACAAGGCTGTATCAGAAGGTCATGTGGCTGCTGAAGTGATCGCAGGCAAGAAGCATTTCTTCGAGCCTAAATGTATTCCTGCAGTGGCCTATACCGATCCGGAAGTTTCATGGGTGGGAATCACTGAAAACGAAGCCAAAGCGCAGGGTATTAAGTATGAAAAAGGCGTCTTCCCATGGATGGCATCGGGTCGTGCGTTATCCATTGACCGTCCTGAAGGCTTTACCAAATTAATCATGAATGAGCACGGCGGTGTGATTGGCGGTGCATTAACAGGTGTTAATGCGGGCGAGTTAATCGGTGAAATTGCCTTGGCAATTGAAATGGGCTGTGATGCTGAAGATATCGCATTGACGATTCATCCGCATCCAACACTATCGGAGTCTGTTATGATGGCCGCGGAAATGTATGAAGGTACGATTACCGACCTTATCGCACCAAAGAAAAAAGAAAAATAATATTGCTTATTCTCGGGGACGGGGGTGTGATTTTAGTGCTTGGCACTGACGCCTCACCCCCGTCCCCAACTTAGTTATAACGCTTTTGCCACAGCCCAGATATCAATTGATAGACTGGGCTGTTTTTTATGGAGTGTATTAAAACACTCAATGACGGTACCACCTGTTGTAATGACATCATCGAGTAAAATAATATGTTGTGCAGGAAGTTGTTGTTGCAACGTAAATGCATTTTTTATATTGCGCTTGCGTGAGCTTTTGCTGCATTGCGCTTGTGGTGGCGTGTTTTTCTTGCGAATAAAATACGTTTTGTTAATGGGAATTTGTGTGGAACGTGAAATTACTTTTGCCAATTCAAGCGATTGATTAAAACCACGTTCACGCAGCCGCTTTTTATGTAACGGCACAGGAATAATGAGCTGCGGTTTATCGTTATAGTGAGTCTGTATTGCCTGGGCAAGGTAATTTCCCAATAAAGCGGCATAGCGCAATTGATGCTTGTATTTTAATGCCTTGATGAAGTGTTTAATTTGATTGTCATAGGTCAGTGGTGCATAACATGAAATTCCTTGTTTATAAAATTCGAATGACTCTTGCCAGGGTAGCTGTGTATGGCAATGTGCGCATAAGAGGGTGGGTTGCTTTGTTTTAGACTGGCAAATGGGACACCGTGGTGTGAATAGTAGATTAAGCATATGGTTAGCTTAGAGATTGTATGCAGTGGTATCAATACCGGGTTTTTTTGTTCATTGACATTATTTATAGTAGGAGGTAATTTTTGTTACAGCACGGGACGTGTTGTAAATGACATAAGGGGGCCTCAACGTCTTATGGGTGAAGTTACTGTTCATTCATCATAAAACTGTTTTTTCTTAAGTGAGTTTGGTAGCATCCGCTGAAAGACCCCATCACGTCGGATGATCCAATGTTCTAGTGCACCGATAATATGCAGGCTTACCGCACCCACGATAACCCAAGCACAGTAGTGATGAATAAACCCGGCTACGTCAGCGACGGTTTTATTGGGAGTGACCCAAGGCGCGGGTATGTTGACGATCCACCAAAAGCTGGGGGCATTACTTGATGCGGTTGTCATGACCCAGCCACTGAGTGGTTGGATGAAGATAAGCAAGTAAAGCAGTTTATGTGACCAATTGGCCATTTTAGCTTGCCACACAGGCATATCGGCAGGAAACTTGGGCCGCGTACTCGATAGGCGCCATATGTAGCGTAGGATGAGCAGGAAAAGTATCGTAAGGCCACTGGATTTGTGGATGGCAAAGAGTAGGTTTTGTAAGGTAGGTGTCTTAACGCCTCCCATTAAAAAACCTAATGGAATCATGTAGATAACGAATATAGCGATCACCCAATGGAAAAATTTGGCGACGCTGCCATAGTGAGTGACGGTATTTCTGATGGGCATGAGGCTTCCTTATTCATGGCAACCCCGTTATTATGTCACAACTATGAATCATCAGCTAGACCAAACCCGTGTGCAGCGTCGTCTTATACGTACGCTGGCCACATATGACGAACATGCTGTCGTGCAAAAAGAATTGTGTGCGCGTGCGTTAGAGCGCTTTGATTATATCAAGCACGAACCACAGCACATACTCGATTTAAGTTTGCATAGCAGGGATGGTGAAGCGATATTACATCAACGTTTCCCCAAAGCACGTTACATGGCAGCATCGCCCTTGCTTGCTGAATTGCAGCAACGTAAACGCCGTTGGTTTAAAAAGCCGCTGTCGGTTTGTGTACCGTTTGGCACGCTGCCTTTTCAAACAGCGTGTGTTGATTTTATTTTTATGAACCTGACGTTGTTATGGACGAATGACTGGCCGCTACTGCTACGCGAATGTCGACGCCTCCTAAAACCAAAGGGCATGCTGTTGTTTACGACGCTCGGTCCAGATACATTAATCGAATTGCAAGAGGCGGCAACACACCCCTGTGTTCATTCGTTTGTTGATATGCATGATATCGGCGATGCAATGATCCATGCAGGTTTTGAAAACCCAGTGACGGATATGGAAAAAGTGGTACTGCAGTACGCGTCATTACGTCAATTGGTCATGGATTTAAAACGAACCGGTTGCAACAATGCGCGCAACGATCGCGCTAACGCATTAATGACGCCACGCCAATGGCAGCACTTAGAGAAACGTTACCCATCACAACAAGGTGTATTGCCTGCTACCTTCGAATTTGTATATGGCCATGCCTGGGCAGGCGAACACTTACCGCAGCGTACTAACGAAGCAGGCGACGTGGCCGTATCGCTATCTAGTTTGCGTTAATAATTTTTCGCGTAACAGCTTGCAAACCTTTGGTATTGCGTCAATGGTGGCAGGCGAAAGTTGTATAAGGGCATCTGATTTTATAGTGATAACAGGAAGGCCGGCGTAACTTTTAGGAATTGACTCATTGTTCTTTGATCCTGTGAAATAAATTATTTCCTTAGCGTGTGATGCTTTGATAGTCGCGTCATGAATGATGGGTGCCATTTCTTTCTTATCAGCATAGACATTTTGTGCACCACAAATAGTGAGTATGTCGTTGAGATAACTTTCGTTGTTAATGGTTCTGATATTAGGTGTCCATTGGATGATGGGTGCGACAAGCAGTGTTGAATCCTTAGAATATTTTTCTTTAAGCACTTTGATTTTACTTGTTATCGCCATGCCCAATTCTGTGCCTTTATTATTGAGACCTAGTGCCGTAGCTAACGTTTCGATATGAGAGGCGAGGCTGCCGATATTTAGATCGGAGAAGAGAAGCACCTTGATGTTTGCTTTCTCAAGTTTTTTTTCTGCGTTGTGATTGTAATGTGCCGATCCTAAAATAACGAGATCAGGTTTTAGTTTAATAATTTCAGCGATTTTTAAATTATGTGCGTCGCCAATATTGGGAGGAGTCTTACCCGTCACGGTTGTAAATGACGACACGCCAACCAGCCGATCAGAAGCGCCTAAGGCTTCAAGGAGTTTAGCTTGTGCCGGGGTAGTGGTCACCACTGTCTTAACGGGCGCTTTGAGCGGGACTTTTTTGAAATTATCATCCTGCACTATGATGTCTTGGGCAATGGAAAATTGGCAGGTAATGACTAATATAAGGCTGATGAGAATTGATTTAAGTGACATGAGTATCCTACTCCTGATTGATATGATGTAGAAATTATACCAGTAAGTGGATCACAGAATCAAAAAAGGGTTTATCTGTGCATGTTTTGATGATTGAGTGCGCACTCTCGAGGTGCGTCTTGAGTAAGTTGCGAGATTCTTCAAGCCCGAGCAGTGCCGGGTAGGTTGCTTTGTGTTGGGCTTGGTCTTTGCCAATCGATTTGCCGAGGGTGTGTTCATTGCTCTCGATATCAAGGATGTCGTCACGAATCTGAAAGGCGAGCCCCAGGTGATTTGACGCGTCATTAATAGCGTCTAATTGTGTCGGGGTGCATTGTGTCGCCGCTAGCGCGCCCATTTGCATCGCTGCTGAAAATAGGGCGCCGGTTTTAAGTTGGTGGATGGTTTCTAGTGTGGCGATCGACGTATCGCTGTCATTACTTAGCATATCAAGTGATTGCCCACCGGCCATGCCGTGTGATCCACTGGCCTTAGCAAGTATATTAATGATAGTGAGTTGATTGGGTATGGCATCAGGTTGGCTTAATTGCTCAAACGCCAGTGATTGCAGCGCATCGCCCACCAGTATTGCGGTTGCTTCATCAAACGCTTTGTGACAGCTAGGCTGGCCGCGTCTGAGGTCATCATCGTCCATTGCGGGCAAATCATCGTGGACTAAGGAGTAGCAATGAATTAATTCGATCGCCACAGCGATGGTATCAAGGGGCTGTTGTTCGGCGCCAAAACTCAACCCGGCGGCATAGACGAGTAATGGGCGCAGTCGTTTTCCACCTTGTAGGCAGGTGTAACGCATGGCTTGATGGAGTTTGGAATCATCAGCGGGTAAGCGTTCAGCGAGTTGTTGCTCGACATGCTGCCGTTGTGTGTTAATCCAGTCAGTCATTTGTATTAAAATCGATCAGCTCATCGCCACTGTCAGCTTGTGTCAGAATTTTAACTTTTTGTTCGGCTGCGGTAAGGGCTGATTGGCAGTTACGTATGAGTTTAATCCCAGTTTCGAATTGAGCAAGCGAATTTTCAAGGGATAGATTGCCTTGTTCCATGTTATCAACGAGTTGGTTGAGCTCTTTCAATGAATTCTCAAAATTAAAGGCGTCTTTTTTCTTGGCTGGCATAAGGGTATCTCTAAACGAAAAGGCCAATTTACTGTACCCTCTTGAGCCTGTCAACATTAGCACCTGATAAGGTGACAAAATTAAACATTAGTTAATGAGCGACGGCATGTGCCTAAGCAGTTTTTTGATTGCTGGGATTCATCCAAAAAAGTGCTACCAGTGCGATACCAAAAAGAACGGCTAAAAAGAGTGCGATTGAATAGGTGCTATTTGATGATATATTAGAAGCAATCAAGGCTACGATGAGTGATAGGCAGCAATTGATAAATCCAAGTAGTGAAATAGCCGACGCCAATTTTTTTGGAAAAAGATCGACGGTGAGACCATTAGTGTAAGTATAAATCATGGTTTGGCTGAAATAATAAAGTCCAGTACACGTTGCCGTAATTACCAAGATAGGTAATGAATAATAATAGCCGATAAATAATAAGGCAATACAAAGAAAAAATACAAAATAAGCGATACCAAAAAATACACGGCGCGATACGAGTTTGCACAACTTCATGCACACGGCACTGGCAAGAATGGCGGCTGCATAACTGGGGAGCATCGTGAGTGCGTAGATGTGTGCTGGATAGTGATAATGGCGAATGAGTAAAAAGGGGATAACAATAGAAAACACATATTTAGAGCTTACAAACGTGCTATAAATGAGCGTGAGCGCGAGGTACTTTCGATTAGTGAGCAGGATTTTAATGTTGGCTAAAATTTCCTTTTCAGAACCGATGGTTTTTTGTTGGGGAAATTTTTCAAAAAATGTTTTAACTAAAATAATGAGCGTGAGTATCAATA
>NVSS01000074.1 GCA_002732805.1 Coxiella sp. (in: g-proteobacteria) | reverse complement strand
AGCGGCGGCACTAAAATTTTCTGTATGAGTGGCCATGTTGCTAAACCAGGGAACTACGAAATTCCCATGGGTACACCGTTTGAAAAATTACTTGAGCTGGCCGGCGGTATGCGCCCAGGTTCAAAGCTAAAAGCCGTCATTCCAGGCGGGAGTTCGATGCCGGTGGTACCCGCAGACATCATGATGAAAACGAATATGGATTTTGATGGCATCCAGCAAGCCGGGTCGATGTTAGGTTCGGGTGGCGTGATGGTCATGGACGATAAAACGTGTATGGTTAAGGTGCTACAACGTATCTCAAAATTTTATATGCACGAATCGTGTGGTCAATGCACACCGTGTCGTGAAGGCACCGGGTGGTTGTATCGCTTGGTGACTCAGATTGAAGAAGGCACGGGCACGATGGACGATTTAAAACGTCTTCGTACCGTGGCCAAGAGTATTGAAGGCCGCACGATTTGTGCGTTTGGCGAAGCAGCGGCATGGCCAGTAGGTGGCATGTTGAAACATTTTTATGATGAATTTGAATACCATGTGATCCATGGTAAATGTATGGTTTAAAACTATGATCGAATTTAAAATTGACGGAAAAGACGTCTCGGCACCTGCAGGTTCGATGATTATCGAAGCGGCGGATGCGGCGGGTATTTATATCCCACGTTTTTGTTACCACCACAAATTATCGATTGTCGCTAATTGTCGGATGTGTCTCGTGGAAGTTGCCAATGGCCGTAAACCCGTTCCCGCGTGTGCGACACCCGCCACGCAAGATATGCAAGTCTTTACCAATTCTCCTGCCGCGCTAGAATCGCAACGGGTTGTGATGCAATTTTTATTGATCAACCACCCGTTAGATTGCCCGATTTGCGATCAAGGTGGTGAGTGTGAATTGCAAGATATGTCGATCGGCTTTGGCGACGGGCATTCCGAATACACTGAACCTAAACGTGCGGTGGCAAGTGACGATATTGGTCCGTTGATTGAAACTGAAATGACACGCTGCATACATTGCACGCGCTGTGTTCGTTTTGGTGAAGAAGTGGCCGGGTTGCGTGAGTTGGGTATCAACTACCGTGGTGAAGACTCTGAAATTGGCACGTACGTGAAACATTTCATGAATTCTGAATTATCAGGCAACATCATTGATTTATGTCCGGTGGGTGCCTTGGTCGCAAAACCATCGCGTTACCGTGAGCGCTCTTGGGAATTAACCGAGCGCGAGAGTATTGCACCGCATGACTGTATTGGCTCTAATATTTTCATTAATAGTCGTGGCCAAGAATACGCACCACAACGTGTGGTGAATCGTGTTAATCCGCGTAACAACGATGCCGTGAATGAATGTTGGATCAGTGACCGTGATCGTTTTTCCTATGAAGGCTTGCGCCATACAGACCGCGTGCTAAAACCACGCATGAAAAAGAATGGCAACTGGGTTGAGGTCGACTGGAAGTATGCCTTAATGGCAGTGGCGGATCGTCTCCAAGCGATTGTTCACAACCAATCACCCGACCAAATAGCGGCCATTGTATCGCCCAACAGCTCGGTTGAAGAATGTTACCTCGTGCAAAAACTCATGCGTCAACTGGGTAGCAATAATATCGACCATCGTTTGCGTGAGCTTGATTTTTCAGACCAAACCTTAACACCCGCATTTCCTAATCTCGGCATTAAATTATCTGATATTGAAACACAGGATGCCATTTTATTGATTGGTTCGCAGGTGCGCACCGAACAGCCTATGTTATCGAATCGCATTAACAAAGCGCAGCAAGAAGGCGCAACCGTGATGGCGGTGAACCCGATGGATTACCGTTTTACATTTCCAGTAGCGCATCAGTTAGTAGATGTTGATATCGTTGCGAAAACGGCTGAAATTGTTAAAGCATTGGCGGATTCAAAAGGTAAAACCTATGCGACGCTCAGTAGTGTAGTCGCATCAGAGGATGCCAAGCAAATAGCAGATGTGTTGCAAGCATCAGACAGCGCATTTGTATTATTAGGCACGTTATCCAGGCAACACCCACAAGCGGCTGAGTTGCGTGCGTTGGTACGCGTGATGTGTGAACTGAGTGGATGTCGTAGCGGCGTAGTGACGGACGGTGCGAATAGTGCAGGTGCGTGGTTGTCCGGTGCTGTGCCACATCGTGGTGTGGGCGGAGCCGTGCTCGACAAACCAGGGTTGGATGCTAAATCATTATTGACCACGGACCCAGTGCGTGCCTATCTTCTATTGAATGTCGAACCTGAAATGGATACGGCTTATCCTGCTGCGGCATTACAAGCGCTACAGCAAGCCGGTTGCGTGGTGAACATGACGGTGTTTGCGACACCTCAAATGGAAGCGTATTCTGATTTTATTTTACCGGTGGCGCCGTTTAGCGAAACCACGGGTACGTTTGTGAATATTGAAGGGTGTTGGCAACAGTTTCCAGCAGCGAGTGTGCCGCATGGTGATGCCAAGCCTATATGGAAGGTGATGCGTGTGTTGGCCAACTTCTTGCAACTGGAGGAATTCGATTACCAGTCCTCGCATCAAATTCATGATGAGGTAAAGGCATTGTGCCGTGAGGCGCCGGATCAGGCGTCCTCAACAGTTGATTTAACCTTTACCATGACACCACAAAAAACGCTGTGTATCGCAATGCCACATATGTATCGTGTGGATGGTTTGGTACGTCGCGCGAAAGCATTGCAGCAGTGTGTCGATGCGGCCAGTACCGCCGTTCAAGTGAATTCACGCACAGCAACCGGATTAGGTGTCGCGTCGGCTGATGCGGTGTCTGTACGTCAAGGTGAACAAGCAGTAGAAGCGAATTTGATTATCAATGAATGCTTAGCGGACGGTGTTATTGTGCTGCCAACAGCGCTTGAGGCAATGTCTGGGTTTAGTACGGCTTTTGCGGATGTCACGCTGCAGGCGGTGACTTAATGATTGGAGTTTTTTAGTGTATTTAAAACAATTTATCGATTTACTCTGGATCATTCTGTGGATTGTGGTCATTCTCATTCCACTGTTTGCTTGTGTGGCGTACGTTACTTTTTTTGAACGTAAAGTGATTGGTTATATGCAACAACGCTACAGTCCGAATCGTGTTGGTTTTAAGGGACTGTTACAGCCCATCGCGGATGTCGTCAAACTGCTGCATAAAGAAGTTATTTTACCCAGTGCGTCAAACCGCTACCTATTTTTTATCGCACCGATACTGGCATTAGCACCGTCGCTTGCAGCGTGGGCCGTCATTCCCTTTAGTCCGGGTTGGGTATTGGCTAACGTCAATGCGGGCTTGCTGTACATCTTTGCGATGACATCGTTGGGTGTCTACGGAATTTTGATTGCGGGTTGGGGATCAAACTCCAAATATTCGTTGTTAGGTGCGATGCGTACCGCTGCTCAAGTGGTATCTTACGAAATCGCCATGGGATTTACCTTTGTCGGTGTCTTAGTTTTGTCCGGTTCATTAAACTTATCTAACATTGTACATGCACAAAGTGGCGGTTTTTGGCATTGGTATTGGTTACCGTTGCTGCCCTTATTTGTCATCTATTGGATTTGTGCCGTTGCAGAAACCAATCGTGCGCCGTTTGATGTCAGTGAAGGGGAATCGGAAATCGTGGCCGGCTTTCACGTCGAATATTCAGGCATGGGTTTTGCACTCTTTTTCTTAGCAGAATATGCTAACATGATTTTGGTATCGGCGATTGCGGTGATGTTATTTTGGGGTGGCTGGTTATCGCCTTTCCAAGGAATCCCCGGTCTTGATACGGCCTTTGCATGGGTGCCCGGGCTGATTTGGGTGCTCCTAAAAATGTCATTTTTTCTTTATTTGTATTTTTGGATGCGTGCGACATTCCCGCGTTACCGATATGACCAGATTATGTACCTGGGTTGGAAAATTTTAATACCAGTGACCTTAGTGTGGATTATCGCTGAGGCCTTGTTTGTGGAATACTTATGAAACGATTGATACGACTATTTAAAACATTTACGCTATGGGAGCTGTTTATTGGCTTAAGCGTGACGGGACGTAATTTCTGGCGACGTAAGGTGACGATTCAGTATCCTGAAGAAGAAACCCCTATTTCACCACGTTTTCGCGGGATGTTGGCGTTACGTCGTTACCCCAATGGTGAAGAGCGTTGTATTGCGTGTAAGTTATGTGAAGCGGTTTGCCCTGCGTGTGCTATTACGATTGAAGCCGGCCCACGTGCAGGTGATGGTTCGCGCCGCACCACTAAATACGAGATTGATGATTTTAAATGTATTAAATGTGGCTTTTGTGAAGAAGCCTGTCCGGTGGATTCCATCGTTTTGACGCATGAAATGCATTACCACATTGCTGAGCGCGGTGATAACATTCTTACCAAAGAAAAGTTGCTGATGATTGGCGACATTTATGAGAAGCGTTTGGCAGCGGATCGTGCCATCGATAAAGAATTTCGATGATTAGATCAATAATTGATCCTGTTATTGTAAAATGAAATTAAAGGAACCAGAATGAACGGTTTTCCGATTTATGAAATAGTGTTTTACGTGTTTGCTGTGCTCTTGATCGCATCGGCACTGTGTGTTGTATTGACACGTAATACCGTACATAGCGTGTTAGCGTTAATTTTCGCCTTCTTTTGTAGTGCTGGCCTTTGGTTGTTGTTACAGACTGAGTTTTTGGCACTCATGCTAATTTTTGTATACGTGGGTGCCGTCATGACCTTGATGTTGTTTGTGGTCATGATGCTCAACATTGATCTTGAAAAGATCCGTGAAAAATTTACGCGCTTTTTACCCATCGCTATCGCTGTGTTGGTGGTGTTGGCGACTATCTTATCGTTGGCATTTAGTACGAAGTGGCTGAATGCGCAAACCCATATGCCCGTACACTACCCCGAAAATTACAGCAACACGAAAGCATTGGGCACACTCTTATTTACACGTTATTTATACCCCTTTGAAATTGCCGGGATGATTCTGCTGGTCGCCATGATTTCAGCGATTTCGCTGGCATTTTTTGGGCGCAAACCAGGCACTAAATCGCAGCGTATGAGTCAACAGCATTTAGTCACTAAGAAAGACCGTTTGAAAATCATCAAGATGAAGTCGGAGGATAAATAATGCCATTAAGCGCTTATCTTATTTTAGCAGCAATATTGTTTTCCATTAGCCTTGCTGGTGTCGTCATTAATCGCAAAAATGTCATCATCTTACTGATGTGTGTTGAGTTATTGTTGCTCGCTGTGAACTTCAATTTTATTGCGTTTGCGCAGTATTTTCAGGCAGGTGCGGGTGAGATTTTTGTATTTTTTATATTGACGGTGGCGGCTGCAGAGTCGGCGATTGGTCTTGCGATTTTGGTCTTGTACTATCGCAAAAACAAAACCATTAATGTACAAGCGATGGATAAACTGAAGGGTTAGGATTGGTGATTACACATTTAAAATATGTTTCATTAGCCGTTATATTGGCACCCTTAATCGGAAGTGCTATAGCGGGTTTGTTTGGTAAAGTGATTGGGCGTCGGGCCTCGCATCGTGCAACGATTGTTTTGATGACGTTAGCCTTTGTTGGTTCTATCGTACTGTTTAAATGGGTGATTTACGATGGTGTCACGTTCAATGGGACGTTGTACACGTGGATGACCAGCGGTAGTTTCTCTTTTAATATTGGCTTGATGATCGATCATCTGTCAGTAGTGATGATGGTAGTCGTTACCTTTGTGTCGCTATTGGTGCATATTTACAGTGTTGGTTACATGTCAGAGGATCCGGGTTACCAGCGCTTTTTTAGCTACGTGTCTATTTTTACGTTCTTCATGTTAATGCTGGTGACGGCCAATAACTTCTTGCAACTGTTTTTTGGTTGGGAAGGTGTGGGTCTTGTCTCCTATTTGTTGATTAGCTTTTGGTTTAAGAAGGATGGTGCTACGGAAGGGGGCTTAAAGGCCTTCCTCGCTAACCGTGTTGGCGATCTTGGGTTTATTTTGGCGCTTGCGGTGATTTTAGTGACGGTGGGTAGTCTTGATTACACGACGGTATTCGCCAAAGCGCAGGTGTTATTGCACACCAAATACACGATATTTTCGGGACATTCATGGACAGCCGTTTCCATTGTTTGTGTGCTTTTGTTTATTGGTGCGATGGGTAAATCGGCACAGATCCCATTACATGTGTGGCTACCAGAATCCATGCAGGGTCCAACACCGATCTCCGCATTAATCCATGCGGCTACCATGGTGACGGCAGGTGTGTTTATGGTGGCACGTATGTCTCCGCTGTTTGAGTTATCGCAACCGGCGTTAAGTTTGGTATTAGTGATTGGTGCCAGTGGCGCATTTTTCTTGGGCTTATTGGCATTTGTGAATTTTGATGTCAGACGTATTATTGCTTATTCTACGATGTCACAGTTGGGTTACATGATGGCGGGAAATGGCGCCTCGGCCTTCCAAGCAGGCATGTTTCATTTATTATGCCATGCGTGCTTTAAGGCGTTACTGTTCTTATGTGCCGGTTCGGTGTTGGTGGTGATGAAAGATGAGCATGATATCCGTAAAATGGGTGGACTGCGTAAATACATGCCGCTGACGTATGTATGCTTCTTAATTGGCGCCTTGTCGTTGTCCGCGATACCGCCATTTTCTGGATTTTACTCGAAGGATTCCATTATTGAGGCGGTACATTTATCAACGATACCTGGAGCAGGGTATGCTTACGTTTGTGTGTTACTGGGTAGTTTTGTAACGGCCTTTTATATTTTCCGCGAATTTTTCTACGTCTTTCATGGCAAAGAGCGTATGTCACCAGAGCTTAAGAGTGAGCTTGGTGAGGCGCCGTGGACGATGTTGCTTGCACAGGTAGCGTTGGCAATCCCAGCAGTGTTTATGGGTGGCGCAATGATCCAATCAATTCTCTACAAAGTACCGGGATTATTAGGCAAATCGATTTATGTGGCACCTCAGTATAATGTCCTTGGCGAAATGGCACATTCCTTCCATGGGATATGGGTGATGTTTGGCCATGCCTTTGAGACGTTACCTTTTTGGTTTGCGATTGCCGGTATTTTTATGTCCTGGCTGTGTGTGCTGGGTTGGCCTGCTCTGGCAGCAGGATTACAAAGATGGCTCAAACCTTTATGGTGGATATTAAAAAAACAATATGGATTTGATGCATTAAATAACCTGGTCTTTGTTAAAGGTGGCATTAATTTCAGTCAATTTTTGTTTAAATACGTCGATGAGATGATTATTGACGGTTGGTTTGTAAATGGCACGGGTCGTGATGTAATTTGGGCATCAAAAATGCTACGTCGTTTGCAGTCTGGGTATTTATACCATTACGTATTCGTGATGGTGATTGGCCTGGTTGGTTTATTAGTTTGGATGTTTTTTTGGAAATAAATTATGCATAGTGAGATCCCTATTTTAAGCATTCTCATTTGGTTGCCTGTGCTCACTGCCGTAGTGGTATTGACGTTTGGTGACCATCGCGCCAATGCAGCACGTTGGATAACGTTGGCATCGTCAATCATCAGTATGATTTTTTGTATCGTGATGTGGGTGGGATTCAATGACGGTACCAGTCATATGCAATTTATGGAGCATGCCTCATGGATTCCGACGTATAACATTAATTATGATTTAGGTGTTGATGGTATTTCGATGCCGATGGTTGTGTTGACCTGTTTTACCACCTTAATTGTAATTTTAGGCTCATGGACCATGGTGTCCGAGCGCGTCGCACAATACTTAGCAACATTCCTTATTATGCAAGGCATGGTAGTGGGTGTGTTTGCTGCGATGGATTCAATGTTGTTTTACTTTTTCTGGGAAGCGATGTTGATGCCCATGTACATCAGTATTGGTGTATGGGGAGGTAAGAACCGCTCGTATGCGGCGATGAAGTTCTTCATTTACACCTTCTTAGGTTCTGCGCTGATGTTGATCGCCTTGCTGTATTTGCGTTTACATTCTAATAGTTTTGAAATTGGTTCCTTCTATCAATTGCACATGTCATTGGAAACACAAAAGCTGGTGTTTTGGGCATTTTTGTTTGCCTTTGCGATCAAAGTGCCGATGTGGCCCGTGCATACCTGGTTGCCAGATGCACATACAGCAGCGCCAACGGGTGGTTCTGTGGTGTTAGCAGCATTGATGTTGAAGCTCGGTGCCTATGGATTTTTACGTTTTAGTTTGCCAGTGGTACCCGATGCGTGCCGTTATTATGTGTGGTTGATGGTGGGGATTTCCTTGATGTCGATTGTCTACATTGGACTGGTGGCGATTGTGCAAAAAGACATGAAGCGTTTGATTGCCTATTCGTCGGTCGCACATATGGGCTTTGTGACACTGGGCTGTTTCATGATCTTCGTGATTTTGCAGAAAACAGGGAATGTGCATGATGCTTATATGAGCATGGAAGGGGGTGTGGTACAGATGATTTCACATGCCTTTGGTTCGGGTGCCATGTTCTTAGCCTTTGGTGTTCTCTACCGACAAATGAAAACGCATAACATTGCCGACTTTGGTGGTATTGCAAATAAAATGCCCTTTTTGGCGGCCTTCTTTATGCTATTTGCCCTGTCCAATGTTGGGTTACCGGGCACCAGTGGTTTTGTTGGTGAGTTCATGGTGTTGTTAAGCACGGTGCGCGCCAATTTTTGGGTGACGTTCGCAGCAGGCACAACACTGGTGATCGGTGTGGCGTATACCCTGTGGATGTATAAACGGGTATTCTTTGGCAAGGTAGTCAATGATAAAGTAGCTTCCTTAAAACGCATTGAGCCTGTCGAAGGTCTTGCGTTTAGCTTGTTGTCATTGGGTATTTTATGGATTGGTGTCTACCCGAATGGGTTGTTAAATATCCTGCATGCCAGTGTTGATCATTTACTTAAATTAAGCATGGTGACTAAATTATGACAACTGCCGTCGTACCTTCAGATTACATGCCCGCCTTAGCCGAAATTTGGATGATGGTGATGGTGTGTGTCACGTTATTATCAGGGCTGTTTGCCAAAAAAGACAGTTCGATCACTTACCTATTGGCGCAATTTACCTTATTGGTTGCCGCCGTGCTGACATGGTACAGCTATGCGTATTGGGGGGGGCGTACCGGTACGGTGATTTTCCATCAGCAATTTGTGCTGGATATGCTGGCCGTCATATTAAAGATTTTTGTTTATTTGATTGTCTTTGTCGTATTCCTGTATTCGAGAGAATATAACCGCGATCGTAATATTCCGAATGAGTTTTTTGTATTGGGTCTCCTGTCAACGCTTGGAATGATGATCTTAATCTCGGGTCACGATTTATTGCCTATCTACCTTGGCTTGGAATTATTTTCGTTACCCATCTACGCAATGGTGGCATTGGAGCGTCGGCAAGGTCGTTGTATTGAAGCGGCAATGAAGTATTTTGTGATTGGGGCGTTGGCATCGGGTATGTTGCTTTATGGTATGTCACTCCTCTTTGGTATGACGAAAAGTTTGGATATTAGCGTCATTGCACAGCACGCGCTATTGATGCACGGTGGCTCACAGATGGTATTATTAGCAGCACTCGTGTTTATCTTCGCTGGGGTTGCCTTTAAGTTTGGTGCCGCACCGTTCCATATGTGGGTCCCGGATGTGTACGATGGTGCCTCAACGTCGGTGACGTTATTTATCAGTACCGCTCCTAAGATCGCGGCCTTTGCACTAGCGATCCGTTTAATCGTTGAGGCGCTGCCCGAATTTAGAGCGATGAGCCAAGAATTATTTATTGTGCTATCCGTGTTGTCGATTGCGATTGGTAATATTGTGGCTATTGCACAAACCAGCATTAAACGTATGCTGGCGTACTCTTCAATTGCACATATTGGCTATATGTTATTAGGTTTCGCAGCGATGACGCCGGACGGCGATGCGTCAGCGATGTTTTATATTCTAACCTATGCCATTACAACGCTAGTTGCATTCGGTAT
>NVSS01000073.1 GCA_002732805.1 Coxiella sp. (in: g-proteobacteria) | reverse complement strand
CCACAACGATGGTATGCATAGAATTAGTCATGCGCAGAGTATAATCAGCCACCTCACGTATGTAAAGTGTCATTGGGGACGGGGGTGTGTCCGTAACAGACTTTAGTCTATTACGGACAGACCCCCGCCCCCGAAGAAATCCTATAGTGCTTTGTGTAATCAGCACCATCGTAGTATGATATGCTTCTTGATTAATAGAGAGCCTATTCATGACTAATTCCACGACAAATCGTCTCACCGAACTACGTAACCTAATGAAAAAAAATGAAATTGACTATTATTTCATTCCTGCACGCGATGAGCACAATGATGAATACCTGCCAAGCTGCTGGGAACGCCGGGCATTTATTAGTGGCTTTACGGGCTCCGCTGGTGACGTATTGGTCGGACTGGACAGTGCTTACTTATGGACAGACCCTCGCTATTTTATTCAAGCCGATGAAGAACTGGATAAAGCCAATTTTCAACTGATGCGTCAACAACAAGGCATGGCGGCACCCATTCACGATTGGCTCCATAAAAATGCCGCACATAAACGTGTTGCCACCGATCCAAAGCTTATTTCACCCAACGAAAAAAAATTATGGGAAGCCGCGCTTGTGGATGTTGGCGGTTCACTCGTGTCACTCGATGGCAACCTAGTCGATGCGCTTTGGGACGACCAACCCGCGCGCGAATCAAACCCCATTATTCTGCTGGATGAACAATACAACGGCCAATCAACTGAACAAAAGCTCACCGCATTACGCGCCGCACTGGCTAAACACGATGCTACTGCACATGCACTTAATCTACTGGATGCTATTGCCTGGCTGTTTAATATTCGTGGCACCGATATCGAATACAACCCACTTGCCATCAGCTACGCATTGATCACTCAAGAAAACGCCACACTCTTTATCAATGAACACCAAGTCAGCGATGCCATTAAATCACTGCTTACCGCACAAGGCATTACCATCCAGCCTTATGAAGATTTTGCCAGCGCGTTACGCAATAACAAACAAACCACACTCATCGAATCCACCACTGCTAGCTGGTGGATGGAACAAAATCTAGCCGGGTCAACCGTCGTTCATGAACCCTCCCCCATCACCTTGATGAAAGCTGTTAAGAATTCAACTGAACAACAAGGCATGCGCGAAGCACACCGCCGTGATGGATTGGCACTGTGCCATTTATTTCATTGGCTGCGCGCTAATTGGCGTGATCAAACCGAACTCAGCGTTGCGGATAAAGTCACCGAGTTACGCGCTAAAGACGATCACTTTCGTGGTCCAAGCTTCAGTACCATCTCCGCTTATGCGGCCCATGGCGCCATCCCACATTATTTTGTCACACCCGCATCGGACATCGCGCTAGGTGACGACACACTCTTTTTGATTGACTCCGGTGGCCAATATTTTGAAGGCACCACCGATGTGACACGCGTGGTTCACCTCGGCACCCCTAGCGCAGATCACATTCACCATTACACCCTCGTATTAAAGGGGCACTTAGCGTTACGCGGCACCTTATTTCCACATGGCACCTGCGGCGAACAACTCAATGCCTTGGCGCATCGCCCAATGTGGAATGAAGGACTCGACTTTGGTCATGGCACCGGTCACGGCGTTGGTTGTTATTTGTGCGTACACGAAGGGCCACAACGTATCAGTGGTGCCTATACCCACGCGCCACTAGTGCCTGGCATGATCGTCAGCAATGAACCCGGTCTTTACTTTGAAGGTAAGCACGGCATCCGCATCGAAAACTTATTACTGATCGTCGAAAAAATATCTGTTAAAGATAGTGAAACCGGTCATGGTCCATTCTACGGATTCGAAGATCTAACATTATATCCCTACGAGCGCGCACTTATCGACAAAAATAGCCTATCGTCGCAAGAAATTGATCAAGTTAATAACTATCATGAGCGGGTATACGCCACCTTGCATAACGATTTACCAAAAGAAATACAAAATTGGTTAAAAAGCGCGACTGCACCACTTTAAATATGCAGTCACAGGTTGACGCTTCCCCATTAACACTTTATCCTTATGTATTATCTTACAAGTCGCACTTTAGTGCTTGAAATTTAACAGGGATGGAGATAATGAGCATAGTTGAATTAAACAACTTGGAATTTCAAGTCGATACGCTAATTGGGAACCTCGAAAAAACACAATCGGAAAACCATCAATTGCGCTCTCAACTTGCAAACAGTAACCGCGAAAAGATGCGCCTTAAGGACAGGAACCAGAAAGCCGCTGTCAAAATTAAGCGGATTATTTCTCAACTAAAGGAAGAGCTCGCATGAACCTTATTGATAACCACATCGTATCGGTGCGCATACTTGGCAAAAACTATAACATCAAGTGCCCACCCGAACAGGCAGATGCACTTAAAGCATCAGCACAATTACTCGAAAATAAATTGTGTGACATGAAACAAGCCAACGGCTCGACCAGCACCGATCGCATGTTGGTTGTTACCGCACTGAATTCATTACATGAACTGTCTGCACTTAAAAATGAGAAATCAAGCTACACCAGTTCAGTTGACGATAAATTACAAAATTTGCAATCACGCATTCAAAGCTTTTTATCCGCAGATGAAGAGCTTGTTGTCGCGTAAAGCGCGTGAAATAACAGTTGACGATACCAACATACTATGTGGTATAATATCTTATCCTCTGCGATATTTGAACGTAGGTTATATATTGTTGAATCTATGTAAAAATATAGGAAAGTCCGACGCCTGAGTTGTTGCGCATGTCCTAGAAGGCCCAGCCTTCACATGGAAAGCCTGATACGAAGCTTGGAAGCTCCACCATGAACCGGAAGGGTTCCTCACTACTTACGACGGTACCGCGGAGGTTTTTTTAAACGAACATGCAAGAAAAAGAGACCATACGGCGCACGATGCGCAAAACGCGCAATGCATTGCCTGCGTCTGACGTCACACAATTTTCTACCGCTATTTGCAAGATGCTACTCAGGCTCGATACCTATCACAACGCGCAACACATCGCCTGTTACCTTGCCATTAAAAATGAAATTGATCTCACGCTGTTTATCGAACAAGCCTGGCGCGACAATAAAAAAATCTATGTGCCCATCATTAATCGCGACGCAGGCACCATGGATTTTGTTCGCTATACACCTGATGCACCTCTTAAAATAAATTGCTTTGATATACCCGAACCCTCCCCACAGCAACCCATTGCTCTCGCTGAATTGGATCTATTAATTCTGCCACTGATTGCTTTTGATGCGCACTGCAATCGCCTAGGACAAGGCGGCGGTTATTACGATAAATACCTGGAATGCTATGCGCATCTGAAAAAAAGACCTGCGACGATAGGTGTCGCCTACGAAAAACAGAAAATTCCAGCGGTTCCCCTAGAGGCCTGGGATGTGCCGCTGGATCAGATTATTAGCGAAACGACTACTTACAAGCCGTGACTGCTACGCTTTTGCAGTGACGTTACCGTATGCGCGATACGCTGTGCGCCGAACAACAACACAAACCAAATACCCGCACTCAATACATTATGCTGAAGGAAGGGAATCGCCAATGCAAAACAACTGCTAAAGCCGCCCAACGTCATCGGGTACATGCCGGACGTCAACCAAACGCCTAAGTTGGTCCACACCCAAAAGCCCAAGCTCGACCCCAACAGTGCGAGAGCCGATAGCGGCACACGCTCGGTCAAACTGTGAATCCGCGTTCCCGCAAACATAATGGCAAAAAAGCCCGTATAGGTGAAAAACGTCCAAGCGCCAAACATCGGATAATGCGTCGTAAGACCCAACACAATATCCGTCAGCACCATCGCTACCAAGATGATGGCATAGGCAATACGCTTCTTAAAGAAATGGCCTGCAAACAAAGCCACGCATATCATTGGCGAAAAATTAGCTAAATGTGGGACAAAACGGCAAACAGCGATAAAAATAACCAACGCTGCAGCGCCAACTAGTTGTTTTTTCATGTTATTACTCCTTAATATTAGAATTGCAGCCTATCATAACTCATATCACCATGACCACTTTTTTTTCTGAATTTAAGATTACCCTAATATAGGACTGTTACAATCCGAAACAGATTGAAATATAAAGTATTGAAACATAAAGTAATGTACATAAGAGAGAGAAAGAATGAGCATGTTTGGTATATTCGCGAGCCTAGTAGATAGGCCCCCAAAACCCGCGCTTCGCGCAGCTGGATCCGATTCAATAAAATCTGCTGATTTCGCAGGACCAGCTGCCACACCAACCCCAAAGGCAGACATAACTACATCTGTTCCAACAAAATCTCGTAGGGTGCCATGGCTCGAAAGCCTATATAGAAAACCAAAAGAATCACCCGAATTGCTCATGGCCAAAGACATTCTTGCCGGCTTCGGTAAGGCGTCTGTGAATAATAATGTAAAGATAGCTCAAGTTCAAGTTAACGCCCATAAAGTGCTAAAAACTCTCGTTCAGCACCTTAGCACCCGCGCGCGAAAAGAAGACCTACTCCCTTATGTTACTTACCTGGAAGCCTATGTGGCAGAAAACCCCCTTCGCATCGAAGGCTATATTCCAAAAAAGGTACGCCTCGACAAGCATGGTAATGACAACAAACTCTCATACGGCGACATCACGCCCAAGACACCTCTCCCCCAATTCAACGGAAATTCAGACCTTGGAACACTTCTTAAGGCACTACGACTGAAATGTGCGCCAAAAGAATCATCCGAATTGCGTATGGCCAAAGCCATTCTTGTCGACTTCGATAAGGCGCCTGAGAAGGATGATGATCAAGCTATAGGCCATGCAATGCTAAAAGTTCTCATTAAGCTCCTTAATGCTGGTACCGATGCAAAACAAGAAGACCTAAGTGCTTGTGCTGAGCATCTGAAAACCTACGTGCAACAACACCCCACCCGCAACGGAAGCTCAAGCCTTATAACACTTCTTGAGGCACTACAACCGAAGCTTGCACCAAAGGCCGACGTAGAATCACGCCGTATAACACCAGCAAACGGTAGATAAGGTTAACCTTAGACGTCCGCAAGATCCCCTTTCTTTTCAAGCCAGGCTTTACGGTCGGACGCACGTTTTTTGGCGAGTAGCATATCCATGATTTTACGTGATTTGGCGCCGCCACTTTCAACCCTCATTTGCACCAAGCGTCGTGTATCCGGATTCATCGTCGTTTCACGCAATTGCATTGGATTCATTTCACCCAATCCTTTAAAGCGTTGAATGCCCACCTTGCCTCTTAGTTTTTCTGCCTCGATCCGATCCAACACGCCTTGCTTTTCTTCTTCGTCCAACGCATAAAACACTTCTTTGCCGACATCAATGCGATACAACGGTGGCATCGCGACATAAATATGGCCGCGCTTGACCAGCTCATAAAAGTGCCTCATAAATAGGGCACACAACAGCGTCGCAATATGCGCACCATCCGAATCCGCATCCGCAAGGATACACACCTTGCCGTAACGCAAACCGTCTATTTTATCGCAATCCGGATCCACACCTAACGCAATCGCGATATCGTGAATCGCTTGTGACGATAACACTTGATCTGAGGCGACTTCCCACGTATTCAGAATTTTACCACGCAACGGCATCACCGCTTGGAAAATTCGATCACGTGCTTGCTTGGCCGAACCGCCCGCTGAATCACCTTCCACCAAGAATATTTCGCAGTTCATGGCATCGGTTGATGAGCAGTCGGATAGCTTACCTGGCAACGCAGGTCCCGCTGTAACTTTCTTACGCGTCACTTTTTTGCTTAGTCGCATGCGTTTTTGTGCATTTTCAATGGCCAACTCCGCCAGCGCTTTACCTTCTTCAACGTGATGGTTAAGCCATAAAATAAACGCGTCTTTCACGACGCCTGACACAAAGACGGCGGCTTGCCGCGAACTCAAGCGCTCTTTTATTTGCCCCGCAAACTGCGGATCTTGCATTTTCACCGACAAAATATAACAACACTGATCCCACAAATCATCCGCTGTTAATTTCATGCCACGCGGCAGTAGCTTATGAAGGTCACAAAACTCACGCATCGCTTCAATTAGCCCCGTGCGGAAACCATTCACATGCGTACCGCCTGCTATCGTTGGCACTAAGTTAACGTAACTTTCGGTCACTGTGTCGCCACCTTCAGGCACCCAAACAACCGCCCACTCCACTTGCTCTGTCGTGCCTTTTTGGCTGCCCATTAAAGGGTCAGCAGGCAATAATTCACGACCACTCACTTGATCCAGCAAGTAACTCTTCAATCCATCTTCATAAAACCAACGCTGCGTCTTTTTCGTTTTCTCATCGGTAAAGCTCACGCTTAATCCCGGACATAACACCGCTTTAGCACGCAGTGTGCTGCATAACTCTTTCGCCGCAAATTTGGCTGAATCAAAATACTTCTCATCCGGCCAAAAACGAATATCCGTGCCCGTTTGACGCGGGCCGCAGGTGCCTATTTTTTTCAGCCTGCCTTTTGGTTTGCCGCTGGCAAACTGCATTTCGTAAACCTCACCGCCTTTCTTAACGTGTACCACGAGCTTGGTAGACAGTGCATTGACCACGGAAATACCCACGCCATGCAACCCGCCTGAAAATTCATAACTCTTATTGGAGAATTTGGCACCCGAATGTAAACGCGTCAGAATTAACTCGACGCCTGAAATTTTGTGTTTTGAGTGAATATCAACGGGCATACCTCGGCCATTATCGACCACTTGTAGAGAACCATCCTTATACAACGTCACCTCTATCGACGATGCATGACCTGCAATCGCTTCATCGACACTATTATCGATCGCCTCGCGCCCCAGGTGGTTGGGGCGTGTCGTATCCGTGTACATTCCTGGGCGTTTTTGGACCGGCTCCAGGCCACTGAGTACTTCAATCGCCTCTGATGAATACGCATCTTTCCCTTTTGCTGTTTTTTTTGTAGCCATTAATTCCTCAAAATATGTTTTCGTTAAAAAATATTGTACAATACACGCTCATTAAAAACTACGGTGTTGCAAATTTATGCAGGTTACTATAGCCTACTGACACAACCAAGCGGGAGTATTCTATGCCCTCCATCATAGAAAGCCAACAGACAGAGCGCCTAGTATCACACAAAGAGTCGAGCCAGCATATCACGACGTTGGGCGTTTGTATTTTTGTAACCGGCATCCTCTACTATTGCTTCGCCTATTTGTTGCGTATCTATCCTAACATTATGGAGTCACAATTCTTAGGCCATTTTCATACCACCTCACTGGGCTATAGCTTTTTAACTGATTTTTACTATGTGGCTTACGCCCCCATGCAAATTCCTGTCGGGGTCACGGTTGATAAAATGGGCCCAAGACGCGCCCTGCTCTTGGCCTGTTTCATTAGCTTGCTGGGTGTTTTTATTTTTTCCTCCACCAATACGCTCTCCATCGCGCTGGCAGGGCGCTTCTTAATTGGCCTAGGTGCTGCCTTTGCTTTTGTCACCGCACTCAAACTCGCCACAATATGGTTGCCACAAACATATTTTGCCACCGCTACCGGCTGCGTCACCGGGTTCGGCATGGTGGCTGCCGGATTCACTGAAATTGGCTTTACCCATGTGCTACAACAACACGGTTATAATGCCGCCCTACGCCTACCACTGTATATCGGCATGCTCCTATTCTTGCTTCTGTTTTTAGTCATTAAGGATAAACCGCCAGCGCAACAAACGTCCCATACGGAAGCCACCTCACCCCTGTCTTTTTTTCATTTATGGCAATACGTCAAGCTCATCATGCGTAACAAGCAAATGTGGTTGATTGGCTTAGTCGGCGCCTTATTATACCTACCCTCATCCGTGTTCCTCGACGCCTGGGCTATTTCTTACCTCAAGGTGGCTGATCACTTTTCTGCCGCTCAAGCCGCCAATGGTGTGTGGATGATGCTCATCGGTTGGATTATCTCAAGCTTTATCGCTGGCATGCTCTCCGACCTGTTTGGTAGCCGCAAAATACCACTAATGATCTCCAGTTTTTGTGCCACCCTCATCAGCGCCCTCCTAATTTTTTCACATGGCCTATCCAGCACCACGGTCGTTACCTTACTTTTTTTGTTTGGCTTTGCCTGTGGACCACACCCCCTGTGCTTCACCCTCAGCAAAGAAAATTGGACCAAAAAAGTATCTGGAACCGCTATCGCCTTCGCCAACTTTATCATCATGATGGGTGGCCTCATCATACAGCCTATTATCGGAAAAACATTAAACAATGGCTGGCATGGCACCTTCACACATACCGGCATTAGAGTGTATACACCACACGATTTTGTGACCTCGCTCGCCTTCTTACCTTGTGGACTGTTTATTGGTTTTGTGTTAACTTTCTTCATCCGTGAAACGTACAAAAAGAAACCCAATGAAGCGAAAAAGTTGAACGACCGCATTAATAAACTGGTCGCTGATAACCCGAAAGATCCTTATGTATAAACGCACCCGCATTGCTTATTTTCTCTACTCCTTATTGTTTTATCTAGCATTACCGTTAGTCATTTTACGGTTAGTGTGGCGCTCTCGAAAACAACCCGCCTACCGTCAGCGCATCAAAGAACGTTTTGGCTTTGTGACACCCGCCTCCAAGAAAAGCATTTGGATACATTCGGTATCCGTTGGTGAATCCATCGCCGCCATGCCCATGATAAAAAAGATAGTGGCACAACACCCTGAATATAACGTACACGTGACGACCACAACGCCAGGCGGTAGTGAACAAATCACCACACACTTGGGCGATCTTGTGACGCACAGTTACTTACCCTTTGATGTTCCACACCTGCTCGTACGGTTCATCAAACGCATTAAACCCGTGCTCTATGTGGGCATGGAAACTGAGATATGGCCAAATCTATTGCGCATCTGCCAGCGTCGTCACATCCCCAGCTTAGTCGCCAATGGCCGCCTTTCTGAAAAATCCTTCCACAATTATGCGCGTGTTTTCTTCTTCTCACACGACATGTTCGGTTTCATCACCCATATCGCCGCTCAAAGCGAACTGGATGCACAACATTATGCAGGACTTGGCGTTCCTAAGAATAAGATCAGCATTACGGGCAGCATTAAGTTTGATCGCACGATACCCACCGACATCACTACTGAAGCAACCGCCTTACGCCACCACTGGCAACTCAGCGAACGCCCGGTTATTGTGGCTGCAAGCACACGCGATGGCGAAGAACCCTACCTCATAGATGCCTACATTACCCTGAAAAAAACACATCCCGAGACTTTTTTGTTTTTAATACCACGCCATCCAGATCGCGCTAAACTCGTTGCCGAGCTTTGCCAAAAACGCGGATTCAAAACACAGTTTCGCAGTGAGGTGAGTAACGATGACCCACTCAACTGTGACATCTTAATTGGCAATACAATCGGCGAACTCTTTTTATTTTACGCCTTAGGCGATATCGCGTTTGTAGGTGGTAGCCTCGTTAATGTCGGCTGCCATAATGTACTCGAACCCGCCGCGCTAGCAATGCCCATTATCACCGGCCCCTATCTACGTAACTTCAAAACCATTTGTGCCATGCTACAGCACGCCAATGGACAACTCGTCGTGCATAATGCTGACGAACTCAGTAACGCCTTCAAAACCCTTATTGAACAGCCCGATCAACGCAAAACAATAGGCCATAACGCACTCACTATTTATGAAAGTAATAAAGGCGCAACACAAAAGCACCTCGACATCATTAAACAGCTATTGGATACAGCAGCCAACACTCAAGTTTGAGCATTTGACAACGATTGATACTTACCCGGATCTTGCTCCACATCTCTTGGCTTACTTTTCCACATCGACTGCTTCAAACGGTGAGTTCGTGGGCAACCTGTTTCTACAAGTCGCCCCCATTTATGTGAAAACGTGCAAATAATACCTTAATTACTTATTTTGTCAAATAAAGAGCGCATCTCATATCCGCAGTGATACTGCTGCGAGCCTATATTTCTCGTTGATTTCGGCAATAACGTACGCTTGGTGCTGGGGACGGGGGTGTAGTTGTAACAGACTTTAGTCTGTTAC
>NVSS01000072.1 GCA_002732805.1 Coxiella sp. (in: g-proteobacteria) | reverse complement strand
CCTGGGTTCAGCGCCCTCGCAACAGCCTTCATCTTGCCTTGGCTGGTGGTTGGGTCTAGAAGCAGCGTTCCGCGTCGGCTCATCGCCTTCGCAGCAGCCTCCATATTGTCTCGAGTGATCCTTGAGTCTAGAAGCAGTGTTGCGCCTCGGGCTATCTCCTTCGCAGCAGCCGTTATATTTCCTGCTGTCGTGTCAGCATCTAGAAACAAAAATGTGTCTTGGTTCAGTGCCTGCGCAGCAGCCTCCATCTGGTCTTGGCTGATACTTGGGTCTAGAAGCAGTATTCCGCCTCGGTTCAGCTCCTTCACAACAACGGCCATATTTTCTTTGCTGATACTTGGGGCTAGAAGCAATCTTGCTCCTGGTTTTAGCGCCTTCGCAACAGCCGCCACATTCGGTATTGCCGTGTTAGCACCTTGAGACAGTATTGCGCCTGTGTTCATCTTCTTCGCAACAAGGACCATATTATCTTGGGTGATACTTGAATCTAGAAGCAATCTTGCTCCTGGTTTTAGCGCCGCCGCAATAAATTCTAGCGTAGAGGTGCTTATCCTATCTGTCATACACTTTACAATTTTTTTATTGCCTAGTAGTAGATTTAGCTTGTCTCGCGATAAGTCAGGAATATCCCCTGAAAATATGACAAGCTCATTTTTTGTTTTTATACCCACACCAACCCCCAATAATTATATTATTATCCACTTTTGTAAAAAATGGATGCTACAACAACCCCAATGCTTTGTCAAAAAAAGGACAGCTCAGCTGGTTCATGACTAAATTTAATACAGGCATCATCATGGCTAGACCCATCCTAGTGTATTAGCTGACAAAATAGAGAGAACGAAAAATAAATAGCATTGGCGAGACCGGCGGCATAATAGACAGCATGCGAGCACCTATTAATAACGAAAAAGGCCCCAAAGTGGGGCCCTTTCTTACAGGTTATGTTTTACATACATTCAATCATCTTGTCGCCAAAGGCGGAACAAGAAACTTTATTGGCGTCATCCATCAACCGTGCAAAATCATAGGTCACTGTTTTGCTCGCAATCGCTCCGGTCATCGCTTTAATCACCAAGTCAGCTGCTTCCGTCCATCCCATATGACGTAACATCATTTCGGCCGATAGAATCAATGAGCCCGGGTTTACTTTATCTTGACCCGCGTACTTAGGCGCCGTGCCATGTGTTGCTTCAAACAAAGCAATGCTGTCGCTTAAGTTTGCGCCAGGTGCAATACCAATACCACCCACTTCAGCGGCGAGCGCATCAGACACATAATCACCATTCAAGTTCATGGTGGCAATCACATCATATTCAGCGGGGCGCAATAATATTTGCTGTAAGAAGGCATCAGCAATCACATCTTTAATGATGATCTCTTTACCGGTATTTGGATTTTTCATGGTGTGCCATGGGCCACCATCAAGCGGTACCGCACCAAATTCTTTGGCTGCTAGCGCATAACCCCAATCCTTAAACGCACCTTCGGTAAATTTCATGATATTACCTTTGTGTACCAAGGTCAGTGAGTCACGGTCGTTATCGATAACGTACTGCAAGGCTTTACGCATAAGACGCTCAGTACCTTCACTGGATATCGGCTTGATACCAATACCACTGGTTTCGGGAAAACGAATATTGGTCACGCCCATTTCGTTTTGTAAGAAGTCGATTACTTTTTTCACTTCTGGCGAACCCGCTTCCCACTCAACACCGGCGTAAATATCTTCCGAGTTTTCGCGGAAAATAACCATGTCCACGCGTTCAGGATGCTTCACTGGTGATGGCACACCCGCAAAATAACGAATTGGGCGCAAGCAAACGTACAAATCTAAGTGCTGACGCAACGCTACATTCAATGAGCGAATGCCGCCACCGACAGGCGTCGTTAATGGACCTTTAATAGAGACCACGTAATCTTTAATCGCTTCTAGTGTTTCCTTTGGAAGCCATTCATCCGCACCGTACACTTGTGTCGATTTTTCACCCGCGAATACTTCCATCCACTGAATTTCTTTTTCGCCGTTATAGGCCTTCTTGACGGCCGCATCGATGACGTTTTTCATTACCGGCGTGATATCGATACCAATACCATCGCCCTCAAGATAAGGAACAATCGGTTTATTGGGAACGTTGATCGAAAAATCATCATTAACGGTGATTTTTTCACCATTTTCAGGGACCTTGATGTGCTTATAAGGCATAGACTACTCCTGGTTGAGTTGGTTATTAGATGGACGCAAGGATAGCAGATCTCAAGCCGGGGATCTAGAGCACAGTCCTAACACCTTACTCATTTACCATGCAGTCGTAATCTCAGGTGCAGTGTGCTCCCTGTTCGAATGTTACAGTCTGCTAATGTAGGACAAGTAAGCTGCTTACCTGCGAATGTAAATCTTTGTTGCTCTGAGGGAACACCTTCCATGTCTTGAACCAGAGCTTTGACATCATTAATCGTATCAGTCCCTTCGACGTTCAGGGTTATTGTTTTTCCTGTTGGGAATTTAACAAAAATCTGCATCGCATAGACTGACGAGACCTGTACTAAACTGAATGTCAAAATAAGCGCTGCTGCCAGAATCTTTAGTTTCGTTTTAAGTATCTGCATTGACGTCTCTCCTTGAGTATCGCAAACGAACCCTGATAATACGGTAAGCATCGAAGACCCGCAAGTAGCCGCCGTGGTTATAAACGCATATCACATCGTTTCGTAACCCACATCGCATCGCCGTAGCTAAAGAAACGATAAGATTGCTCAATGGCCGTGGCATAGGCCGCACGCGTTGACTTATAACCTGCAAATGCCGATACCAGCATTAACAGTGTTGATTTGGGTAGATGGAAATTTGTTAATAAGACATCAACACAGCGAAACTCAAACCCTGGAAAAATAAAAATATCAGTATCACCACAATACGACTGTAGCGTCCCTGATTGCGCAGCCGATTCCAGTGCGCGCATGGCGGTAGTGCCAATGGCAATCACCCGACCACCACGTGCTCGACACGCATGGACAGCATCTACCGTTGCTTGCGGCACATCAATCCATTCTTTATGCATCTTATGATCGTCAATTGAATCCACCCGTACTGGCTGAAACGTACCTGCGCCCACGTGTAAGGTGACGTTAGCAATGTGCGTGCCCTGTGCTTTGATCTGCTCCAATAATGCCTCACTAAAATGCAGGCTTGCTGTTGGTGCAGCCACGGCACCACGCTTTTTGGCAAATACCGTCTGATAACGTTCACGGTCATTGATCTCATCCGGACGGTCAATGTACGGTGGCAATGGCATATGGCCAAATTGATCTAATAAGTCAAAGAGGTTTGTCTCACCGTCAAAGCGTAAATGAAACAGTGCATCATCACGCCCTATCACAACTGCGCTCATCGTATCTTCGAGAATTAATTGAGTGCCCGCCTTAGGGCTTTTACTCGAACGAATATGCGCTAGTGCTTCGTGTTCCGACAACACACGCTCGATTAAACATTCAATCTTACCACCACTTTCTTTACGACCATACAAACGTGCTGGAATGACTTTGGTGTCATTCAATACCAGCAAGTCATCGGGACGAATATGCCCTAGAATATCGCCAAAATGCTGATGCAAATAAGCATCCTCATTAACCACCAATAAGCGGCTTGCCGTACGCTCTGCCAACGGGTACTGGGCAATCAATTTTTGTGGTAGCGTATAGTCAAAATCCGCTGTTTCAAGTGTTTTCATGGCGGCAGAATAACATACTGATGGCGCCGCTTCCAGCACAAACGCATACCGTTAAATAGGCCGCTATCCCATTGTTTTAATGTGGCAATATATATTGGAAATTCGCTAACATTGCTACCATACTTTTTCCATTGATAACGTTAGAGGATGGTGAAATGAAAAATAAACTATTAGTGAGCGCATGTTCCACACTAGTGTTAGCATCGTCAATGGCATTTGCTATTGAGAAACCGGTTGTGTTGAAGGAAGCAACAGTAAATGTGGAAAAAATGGCACAACACTATGGAGGGGATAAATCAGACTGGGTGGGAAAATCAAACTGGGTAGCCGAGGCCATGCCTAAGTGCTTACATTCAGTAGTGCTTACATTCAGTGTGGCCTGAATATGAAGCACGGCTTATACAAAACACACCAACGAGCAAGGTGCGCTGGGTTGTATCTCAAGAACAGGGGGATAGCGTAGTAAAAATACTGCCCAGTCCGGGAAGCCCATACTATAGCAGCTCACAAAAACCCATTATACTAACCAAACAGAACCCTTCAACAGCGGATTTTGTTTCTAAGCCGGTTACCTTAGCCGTTGACCGAGTTTCAAACACTGACGCTTCAAAAACGGTAAAGACTAAACTCAAGCTTAATAAGGGTACCGGTCAGCTTGTTATAGAACGAGGACCAGAAGGTAGTGGTGTTGACTGCCAATATGCGTGGTACTATCACGTTAACCCATAACAAGAAACAACACCTATCTATGTTATGTAATGGGGGCCTCAACGGCCCCTTTTTACAATCAAATAAAGCATCCTCCCTCGTTAACATCACCGGGCGCTTACGCCCCCTAATAACGACGCCATATCTAACGTACTCATTAACATTTAAGAATAACAGTTTATTAAAATACATGGGGTTATGGCATTTAATTAGAAAATATAGAACTCACCTACTATACTAAGCATACTATTGAAAACGAGGATTGGAGCAGTGAAAAAGAAATTATTGATAAGCGCATGTTCCGCGCTGGTGTTAGCATCGTCAATGGCATTTGCTGCTGAAAAGCAATATAAGTTCGAGAAAGATAGGGACATGACGATACAAGAGTATGGGCTAGAGGTAAGCTTTTGGCCTAAGTGCGACGACCCAGTATTTATTTTTTATGAAAAATATAACCAGGCGTTGGCGGATAAACTTAAACTGATACTACTTGAATATGAGGATGGATGGATCGTAAAGCTCAAGGACGATGGGCAACCACAAAAAGA
This sequence comes from Coxiella sp. (in: g-proteobacteria), assembly GCA_002732805.1. Lineage (GTDB taxonomy): Bacteria > Pseudomonadota > Gammaproteobacteria > Coxiellales > Coxiellaceae. The sequence continues at coordinate 5,080 of NVSS01000072.1, read as the reverse complement.
CATTAGGCTCACCAATTCCGGTCCAAATAAAGGACTTATATCTGCGCCCGTTATATTAAACGTTGACAAAAATTTTAATGAAAAGAATGCACAAACAATAAAAACTCAAGTCAAGGTTACCAAAGATAAAAGCAAGCTCGTTATAACACGATCACTAAGGCCTAATGACATTAAATGCCGTTTTGATCGTTTCTACAAATTAAACCAATAACAACACACATGATGAGGTCCGCCGTTATAAAACAATGAGAGGATAGAAAAATGAAAAACACACTGTTAATCGCCTCATGTACCGCACTGGTGTTAGCATCACCAATCGTTGCTGCTGAGAACACGCGTACCTATATTCTCGATAAGGGCGCCATGACAGCATACCATGGGCAAGAGGAAATGCTCATGCATCAGTGCAAACATGCACCGTTTGTTCATAATGAACAAGGCACCACTTCATGGCTAAAGCAAGCCAAACTTCAATTCAAACTGGAATATAAAGCGGAAGGGTGGCTACTAGTACTCAGTAATGACAAGGCGCCTGGGATACAGGTCGGTTATGGCTTGAAAGGACAGCAGCTCAAGTCTCAAGCCCTTGCATTACCTGCTGACAAGGCTTATAACGCTGCGAAATCGCAAAAAATAATGACACAATTTGTATTTAACAAGGGTCTAACCACGCTAACTGTAAAACGATGGCTACTGAATAGCGGTCTTCATTGTCAATATAAGGTACTCTTCAAAAAATTAAAATAATAATAGACAGCTCCTATCTATGCTACGAAAGCCCCTTTGTCAGCATAGTTGTCGCCCCGACTAGAAAACCATCAAGGCAGACCAAGATGATGTGACGGCGCGTGCTGGGCTAATGATTAGCATAAAGGCATATAAAATTGGGAGGCTATACGCATGGGTGGACGCGCATTGAGGCACCCTAATTATTTATTAATCGCGTGGTTTCGTCTTGGGCATTTTCCAAATACATTAGACAAAACACAGCCACTATGGTGTTATTTTCTGCATCAAAGTAAGTACTATTCTCTTGGCGCGCTATGGTAAATGAATCCTCTTCCGTTAAGCCAAAGGCTTTATCCATAAAAAATTTCTCCACCGAGGGCGCTGCCCCCCTATTAAAAACTCTAGGATACAGGACCTCCTGATTTTTTTTGAAACAATACGATTTTGCTGTTATTACCGTATAGGGCAGTTTATTGGTAACCCACGCATCAAATAGATGAAGAACTTCCATCATGTGGGCATGTCCAAAGCTGCCACTATCCATTGATTGAGGATCACCATCCATGAGATTAACTTCAATCTTAATTTTCATATTTTCGGGCACAACACCCTGGCGCCCTGTGCTAGCATAATATTCGCCAAGAACCCGGTCCTCATTAAGAGTCTTGTTCTTTCGCTTATTCATTAGGCTACTCTTTAAACAATCCACCAAAAACACGAAAAGGATAGTCAAATTAATCGCCCCAACAGTGATTCCCAATACATCCACCGTGCGTAGCCCAGTACATCCTACTTCGTCGTTGTCTGGGCAAGTATTGTTTCTTGAAAGGGTGGAGGTATCTCCTTGAGCAACAATAGGCATTCCCACCGCCTTTGTCATCAGGTATGAAATTTGTAGAGCAAAAACAAGAAAACCAGCGGGCACACTGAGGTCTTTCATAATAACCAATACCTTTGTCAAATCAAGTCAAGATGGATGCTATAACGTTTTCATGGGCATGTAAAGGCATGACGTGATAAGCATGACAGCATCCGTTGGGTATTTCGGCAACGAAACTTTTAATAGCCTAAATTAGCTGGTGGTTTTTGCGATAGCGTATGGTTAGTAGCGCAGTTCAGACAGCCTATGGCAGTTAACGCTTGGATAGATTATGACAGCACCAGGTTAACGGCCAGTTTTGACGTAACTTGCTTGACTAATTTCGTATTGAACTCGTTGGCTTGATGCTCAGCGTCAGAAGGCTCAAGTGAGCGTGATTTTTTTGTTGTTGTATACCGCGCCGCATAGCACCCCCCTTAAGTAACCATGATGGAGACACATTAGCCCAAGTCTTCATATCAGCCATTGACGGGTATCAAGGAAGTGGCCAAATGAGAGTCTGTATGATTGGTGCCTGGCACCAACGTAAAACCCTGCTATAATGAGGGGATTCATCTAAGCAAGGACAAACAATGCCCAAACTCATTCTCCTCCGTCACGGTCAATCCCAATGGAACAAAGCTAACCTCTTCACCGGCTGGGTCGATGTGCCCCTCACCACGGAAGGCATCGCTGAAGCAGTAGCGGCCGGTAAAACCATTGCTGAAATCCCCATTGATTGTATTTATACCTCATTGCTGGTGCGCGCCCAAATGACCGCCCTCCTCGCAATGAACGAACACAACTCGGGCAAAACCCCTATTTTAATCCATCAAGAAAAAGGACGTATGAAAGAATGGTCGGCGATTCATTCGGAAGCCACAAAAGACAATTGTTTGCCCATGCATTTGGACTGGCGCCTTAACGAACGCTACTACGGCGAACTACAAGGTGCAAATAAACAAGAAACGCGCGACAAATACGGTGATGAGCAAGTCAAAATTTGGCGCCGCAGTTATGATGTGCCACCACCGGGTGGCGAGAGTCTCGCAATGACGGCTGAACGCACGTTACCGTGTTTACGCGATCATATCACCCCCGAGCTCGAACAAGGCCATACTGTCCTAGTAGCAGCCCACGGCAACTCGCTGCGTTCGATCGCCATGGAGATTGAAGGTCTTACGAAAGAAGAAGTGTTGGAACTTGAAATTGGCACGGGGCAACCGATTATCTATGAATACGCAGATGCCACATTTACAAAACTAACCTAGGTGCGACAGGATGCCCACTAAAACAGAAAATGGAACACGCTTAATTCGTCAATCGCTAACGCTACTCAAACAGCATAAGCGCTTATTCGTATTTCCCGTGCTGGGCTACATCTGCAAATATATTATTTTTGTGCTTATTGCCATACCTTTTTTACACAAAAAAGAACTTGCGATTGTCCAACACCATTTACCCCCCCAATACATTTTGCTGATCATTGTAGGTTTCATGGTGCTGCTGTTTGTCATCAACTTGATTCTCTTTTTCTTTAACTCGGCCATTATTGAGAACCTGCTTCAATTCATTAAAACGGGCAAAGAAGCCAATGTTGCCTACGGCTTTAAGTGCGCCCTCAAAAGTTACGGCCGTGTTTACCTGTGGGCACTCTACGCAGCCACTTACGGCGTGATCGTTAACCTTATTCCGCGTTCAAGCAAGTCATTTACACGCGTCCAAGCCAAATTACATAATAACCACTGGACCATTGCCAGTCTATTTTCACTCACTCAAGTCATTGACAAAAAATACGGTCCGATTAAATCGTTAGATGTCTCCAGCCAGTTAGTCCACCAGAGCTGGGGCGAACGCTTGCAGCCACGTTTTAGTTTTGCGCTTTATATTTTTCTGCTGCGCACTGCCGCTTTTATTCCGTTACTTATCGGCGCCATTAACGGCACCCACTTGGTCCTACTGATCACGGGCTGTGTCACGGTGTTTTTCTTGTTGCTGATCTCGACTTTTTACCAAATCATCAATACCACCTGGCGTGTGGTCACCTATTGCTATGCGAGCGAGGGTATCGTTGCCGCACCGTTTGAAAAAGAACACCTCGATAAACTGTTCCGCACCCGTCCCTATTAGGTGTCAGTTCCGGCGATTCTATAAACGGCACCCGCTGTTATCGCTATCCCCGCACCATCGCTTTCCCCTCCGACGGCAACCACGAAAACACACCATCATTAACATCATGAATAACCGCCTCACACACCTCTGGAAAAAAGCGCAACCGCCCCTTTTCCTTTTTTAAGGGCGCTAAAAAATCACATAAATCCCTATAGCAGCTACCCGTATTTGCACGACAGACAACATCTGCTTTATAGGCGCCGGCGAGCGGGTGTCGCTCGCTGACGTTCGTTTTAGCCGGTTCCACATGTACCACCTTATCGGACCGCATCTCCTCATCAACCAATAAGGGCGTCTGCCAAAATAACATAACATCAACATGTTTCCCTAAGTTAGCAGGATCCTGTTGCAGTGAGGACATCAGCGTCGCTGCAAATGAATTTAGGGGTAATCGTCCATAATAGTCAGGAGCGCCATTAGCCGCAACCAATGCGTCACGAAGCACATATAATGATATCCAGAAATTTATTGCGCCAAAAAAAATAGGGACATCATCCCTAATGTCTTCATCAAATGCGTCACGCACAATACTAATATGCAATCGATCTTTAACGTCAGGGTTATCTACAAACAAGGGAAGCACACCCGCTCTTTTGTAATCCTTATGTGGCACCACCTGCCCCATACGCGTCAATAACTCAGGGTGGCAACCTTTAACACTCCAATAACGTTGCGTATAGTTACAGGTGACAATCTCATGCTGCTTGATAGGATAACACGTCATCAATGCCACCACATGAGTGTCTTTATAGGGAACTAAAACACGTATAACATTGGCACTGGCTATAGCGTCTCTTACCTCTCTATTCTTAAACTGAATATCATCAAATTGCGGATTTTCCTCTCGCTCACCCGCTATCCCAACAGCAGCAATGCGATCAAGAAACGTTTCAGAAGATCCTCTCATACCTGCTATATAGGCAGGGTCGTTAAGATTTTCTCTAAACTGAACGACAAGACGATCACAATCCTGAAATGAATGCGCCATAAAGCGCCCAATACCGCCTCGCTTGCCTGGCGCAATCGCCAGATCATCTATAAATCGAGCTGTATAATCAGGGCCTTGTTCTCTATAAGCATCCCTTGGATCCACAATCACACCCGAAAAAATACCCAGCATGGTATTAGCAGGAATATCTACTTTGGCAAATGTGCTGACACCTACGCCGCCACTAACAAAGCCTAAGCATAGATTTTCAAAGGGCGCATTTAAGCATTGATCTAGGCCTTTTTGAATTGCCGCAATATTAAGGCCTTTGGGTGTGGCTACCGTTGCCTTTCGTACTTGAGTGGCAATAGCCTCGTTAAATGCGAGCATTC
>NVSS01000071.1 GCA_002732805.1 Coxiella sp. (in: g-proteobacteria) | reverse complement strand
TCGTTGCCGCTCCTACTGTTTGATAAATTCAAGAGTATCGATAAAATCAAAAACGTACATATGCCGGTGCTCATTATTCACGGTACCGTTGATGGGATCGTCCCCTTCAGCCATGGCGTCACCCTATTTAAAGCGGCCAATGAGCCCAAGTATTTCTTCCCGATCGTCGGTGCGGGGCACAATGACCTGATTGCCGTCGCCAAAGAACGCTATTGGCAACGACTCAAGGCATTCACGCAGACCTTGCTCACCCACCAAGGCAAGTAATACACGTTAATTCTGTTTTCTAGCTTTGACATAATACCTCCCCCCTAATAAAAATTATTCTTTTTTATCAATAAGATGAGTAATTTTAGATACGCTTACCCTAAGCACAATTCAAAATAGCTGGTTTCTCACTACAATAGTTCATATAATATACAATAAGTCCTCAGGTAGGACTGAGTTTTGACTAATTTAAATTAAGGAAAGCCAGCATGAAACTATCTAGAATACATGTAATAGCCATAATAACAGCCCTTATGGGAATAGCCCCAACCACTTACGCAGCATGGGCTAACACCCAATCAGCGTGTACTAACAGCCAATGGACCACGGGAGGCTCGACTCCACTTATCATGCTACCAGCACCTGCAGCTCCCCTTAAGAAGCACACATCAGTCCCAAACATCACAAGTTGGCAGGCCTACTTTCAAGTAGGCGTCTGCGCTATGACGGGCACCAAGCTGCCCACCTGTAAACGTGCAGACGGCGCAACCATGTACCGATGTGGCAATAACAGCGGAAATGGTACTGTGGTATGCATTAGCACTAAAGGTCGACCGAATGCCCAATGTTACACCTGTCCAAACGGTAAAAAGGTCGTCTTTAATTCGAGCCCGTACCCGGGTTCCTGGACGTTCTATTGCGAACGCCCGAATTAATATTTGGGAATATACCGCGGGCATGAATCTCTGTGCCCGCCATTTAAACCACCTGTCTGTCACGAATTCATAAATAAAGTATTATTCCTTAGGGGAAATTAGCACGTATCTGATTCATGCTTAAATTAGGCATTCGCGACAAACACGTAAATATTGACAACATGCCCTTAATCCACTCTAATTGATTTATGCATGAATCAATCCGCCTAAAAACAACACGCCGTGTCAGCCTCGTTAGCGCGCTGACCAATACCGTATTGGCCATATTAAAGATAATTATTGGCGTTATCGGCAATTCCCACGCCTTAATTGCTGATGGCGTCCATTCATTTACGGATTTAATCAGTGACGCCCTTGTCTATTTTGCGGCTAAATTTGGCGAGCGCCATGCCGATGAGGGGCACCCCTATGGCCACCACCGTATCGAAACGATTGCCGCGATCATCATTGCCCTACTCCTCGTTGCCGTCGGTATTGGCATCATCTACGACAGCGTTGAGCACTTTATCAGTAAAAGCAGCATTGAGGTTTATAGCACACCCGTCATCGTTATCGCCACATTCTCCATCATCGCCAACGAATGGTTGTTCCGTTATACCTTTGCTGCTGGCAAAAAAGTGCATTCGAATTTACTGATTACCAATGCCTGGCATAACCGTGGTGATGCCTTTGTGTCAGCTATCGTATTACTCAGCGTCATCGGCTCTCTATTCGGTATCCATTACCTGGACTCGATCGGTGCTGTCATCATCGCGCTACTCATCCTTAAAACAGCGTCGTCCATGATCCGCAATAGCTTCAATGAGCTCATCGATGCCGCCGTTGATCCTGACACCCTAAAACATTTCCACACTGCAATTTTAGACGTCAATGGCGTACAAAACATTCATATGCTGCGCACACGCCTGCATGCCGGCAATATTTTTGTGGATGTGCATATTTTAGTAGACCCTAAAATTAGCGTCTCTGAAGGCCACTACATCAGTGACCAAGTCTATAAAGCGTTAATACATCAATTTGAAATGGTGTCTGATATTACGGTACACATCGATCCCGAAGATGATGAAGCCGTTAAACCCTCACTCAACTCACCTAACCGCGAAGACCTTGAATTTCGCTTACGCGAACATTGGAAATCATTGCCTGGCCATAACGACATTCAACGTATTTTAATCCATTATTTGGATGGTAAATTACAAATTGATGTGTTCATCTTAAAAAGCGCGGTCACCAATCATGATATAGAAACCCTGTTACAAAAATACCGCGATGCCGCGAAAGGCATCAACGATATTGAAAAAATAGAGCTGCATTTGACCATCTAATATAAAAAACCAAATAACCATAGCGGTATTTTATTTTTAAACCCACACTCAATGCCATCAGCAGCAACATAGGCATTATTAGCACTACCGACCTGTTTAAACCCTTTCTTTTTACCACCAACTTCAAATAATAGCGTGTCATCTACCAAAAAATCGCCTCGCAATGGGAGCGTGATATCGTGTTTTGTCGACAACATGGCGTTAAAAAATAATTCACGAAGAGTCCCTTTGTTTTGTATGAGGGGAGACAACGCATAGAGCTGATTAGGATTATCCAGATACAATTTAGCCGGGCCTTCATATTTCGTTAATTTTTTTGATGACGATGTTAATGCTCTTATGACATGCGCTTGCTCTAAATAGTATAGGTAATTTTTAAGCGTACGTGTATCACTGATTTGAATGAATTCTTTTAGTTTCTTAACATCCGTCATAAAGGGTACGTTAGCGGCAATATAGGACAGTAGCTGCTTTATTTTTAAGGTACTATTGCCTGTCAAATGTGGATATATGGCTGGCAAATCAGACTCCAATGTAGCATGTAGATTCTGTTCTAGCGTAATATAATACAGCTCAATGGATGACAGCTCTAAAAAATAAGGGTAGTACCCCATCTTTAAATAATCATTAAATAAAGCCAGTATTTTTTTATTATGATTCCCTAGCTCTCGTACTATTGCTGTTGCAATAGATTCATGATGCATTAACAAATCATTTAACGTATAACTGTCTAATGTGATCGGTAACGTCATTTCAATATATTCTTTCAATGACAACCCTACCACCTGTGACACAATACTCCTGCGTACTAAATCATGACTGCCCTTGCTAATCTCAAGTACTGAGCTTCCTGACGCAATCATACGCAATGATGGAAACGTATCATAAATACTTTTTAACTCTTGAGACCAATTAGGGTATTTATGAATTTCATCAAAGACAATAAATTCACCGCCGTAATTTAAAAAACTCTCAGCCATATCATATAATGTAAAACCTGAAATAAGAAAATGGTCAACCGGCACATATAGGATTTTAGTGCTCATTAAATCCTGTTGTACATAAGCTAATAACTCCTGCACAATTAACGTTGTTTTACCTACGCCTCGCTGCCCCACGAGTACCGATAAGCGATGCTCCAGCTGCTGCGAGGAAAGCAACTTTCGACGATATGTCTGATTTTTTGCCTCTAGATATTGCCGACTCAGTGTATATAGGGTATCACGCATAATATCCTCTAATATGGTAATGCATTACTATAATAGTATAATTATTTATGTAATGCAATACTAAAATATTGTCATATTTCATGTAATGCATTACTCAAATAGCTAAATATATTACATAACCTATTGATATTTAATTTATACTGCTTTGTTATCAACTTAAGACAACTGTTAATCGCCAAATGGGATGACGCCACCGCAACAACCCCCTATAATCAACCAACAATAATAACGGCAATGGAACCCACATGGCTCAAAATAGCTTTCTCTTTTACGACATTGAAACAACCGGTCTTAATAAATGCTTTGACCAGGTGCTTCAATTTGCGGCGATTCGCACGGACATGGATCTCAAGGAGCTATCACGCCATGAGATACGCATCAAACTCAACCCTGACGTCATTCCCTCGCCGTATGCGGTCATCGTCCATCACATTAGCCTGCCCGATATGCAACAAGGCGTGAATGAAGTAGACGGTATACGTGAGATACACAAACTCCTCAATAAACGTGGCACTATTTCTGTGGGTTATAATACACTGGGTTTTGATGATGAGTTCTTACGCTTTTCATTTTATAAAAATCTATTACCACCCTACACACACCAATATGCGAATCAGTGTGGGCGCATGGATATTTACCCGTTGACCGTGCTGTATTACCTTTTTAAACGTGACTGCTTAACCTGGCCGCAAAAAGACGGGAAAATTTCATTAAAGCTTGAAAACCTCGGCGCTGAAAATAATTTAATGCACGGCAAAGCGCATGATGCGATGGTCGATGTCGAAGCCACGCTCGCACTGGCACGAAAATTACGTGAACACCAAAAAATGTGGGACTTTAGTTGTGGTTACTTCGACAAAAAAACTGATATTAGCCGTGGTGATAAACTACCGATCGCCTTTGAAACGGACGATCGACTGTTTCGTGAAGGCTTGCTTGTCAGTGGCAAGTTTGGTGCTGCTAACCAGTTTATCGCGCCTGTGTTAAGCCTCGGCCAACACAAGCACTACAAAAATCAAACACTGTGGCTACGCCTTGATAAAGACATAACCGGCGATAATGCGTTTGTGATTCGCAAGAAAATGGGTGAGAATGCGATTTTATTACCGCCTGAAACACGTTATCTACAACACCTATCAAGCGAACGCCAACAGCTAGCAGCCGCGAATAAAAAACAGTTGTTGGATAACCCCAAACACTTAGCCGCCTTATGTGAACAACATCAACACTTCAAATACCCAGTACAACCCAATGTCGATATTGATGCGGCACTCTACGACCAAAAATTTCCAACACCGCAAGAAGAAAAACTCTTTCGCGATTTTCACCAAGCCAAACCTCAAGATAAAATGGCCATCGCTGACCGTTTTTCCAATACCGCAAGACGTGACCAAGCCGTACGCATCATGGCACGCAATTACCCGGATTATTTATCTGATGATGATCGTCACGATTTCGAGGACTATATGCAAGCTAAGACAGTTGATTTCCGAGGCGAGCAAAAACTGAATCAGGATAAACTACAGGAATTACTGCTTGAGATAAAACAGAAAACACTGACGCCTGAACAAGAAAAATTATTGGATGACTTCGATGTCACCCACCCCTTGCAGTGAAATAAATCGAAAAAGAGCTGCATTCCCCATATAAAAATGGAAATCACATTTGCAATTATAATCAGCGTAAGAGATATTTTCTTAAGCATTTGCTCTTCACTCAGGGGAAAATATAATTTTAGATAAATGAACATTACCGCTACTTAGCCCCCCCGATTATGCACTCACAATATTAAGCTGTAATGGATCTGAATACTATCCACTTAAATTACGGATCTGGAGTTGCGGCTAACGCCGTCTCGTCAATACCACGCGTCGCTCATACCCCACACGCAAAGCCGCAAAGGCACTAAGACGCAACGGTTTTCTTGAATTTATCTTTTAGATTTTAATAATATATTTTTGTTAATTTTTATCCAACATAGACCAATGATAGATTTAATATTTTAAATTCAAAAAAGACTTTGCGTCTTAGTGCCTTTGCGGCTTTGCGTGTGGGGTATGAGCGACGCGTGGTATTGACGAGACGGCGTTAGCCGCAGTGCTTTATCCACCACAGCGCCTTACCCACCGCAGTGCCTAGAAAATCAAGGGAAGTCCACATGCGCCTGGATATCGACATGAGAGGGAGGTTAACCAGGACGCATGTTGTCAGCTTGTGTATTAACGCATTAATTCAAGCTCATGGACCTCTTTTTGCACCCCTTTGACTTGCACTGTCATTTGATCTTGAACTTGTTGAATTTGTTTCTGTAAATTAACAATCTGCCCTTGCATTTGTTTTTGCAATTGAACTAGGCTTGCTTGGCTTGCACCTTGAGCATGTTTAATTTGAACTGGAATGCTATTTGATACCTGTTGAATCTGTTTTTGAATACTGGTGATGGCCGCCTGTGTGCTGTTGCCACCTTGCGCGTAAACCGCACCTGTTGCTACTAATAAACCTGATAATACGATGCTTGTCGCTAATTTGCTTAATATATTCATTCTATAATACCTACTCTCATGTCATCAAATTAATTCGATGACACCAGAGTAACGGCAAAAACTTAAGGTAATATTAAGAATGCATTAACTCATTGATAGTTCAGGAGGTTACTTGATTACGCCAATAGACTGGCTCTATGCCTAGCGCCGGACGTGTATCACCTTCATCATAACGCGCCAGCGCTAGCGTGATTAACGCAGAGGAATGCGGGTAACTTTCTGTATCTATTGAGGAAGCTTTCGTTAATAGCATAGGATCAAGGGCCTCTTTATAAACCGACCATGCATTTCCAACCAATGCCGCCCCCTCGGTATCCACCACAACAGCCTCAGGTTTTTGCAATACATCTGGCTGTGACATCTGCATCAATCCATTTTGTAGCCGATAAGCGCCCCAATAGAGTTCCTTCATGCGCGCATCCCAGCCAGCAACCACATACGGTTCACCTGCTGCTTCATAGGCCGTTTGCGCCAATATTTGTAAGGTTGAGACAGGAATCAAAGGGATCTTCAATGCGTAACCGAGACCTTGTGCCACTCCTGTTGCCAACCGTGTCCCCATAAAGCTTCCAGGCCCTTGGCTAAAGGCAATTGCTTCAAGTTGTGATCGTTCCACCTGGCATTCATTCAGTAACGATTCAATCATCGGTAAGATTAAGTCGGTGTGCTGACGCGGTGCAATCTCAAAACGCTCCATTACCTTACCCTCATGCAACAAAGCAGCAGAGCACGCTTGGGTGGTTGTTTCGATGGCAAGAATGGTAGTCATGGCCGCAGTATAACTGGTATACTCGCCGACATGCAAAACATATACACCATCGCTGAATTAAACAGTAAAGCGCGTTTGTTGCTGGAAAATGAATTCGGCACAGTGTCCATCATTGGTGAAATATCGAACTTAGCGCGCCCTGCATCGGGCCACCTGTACTTCACACTAAAAGACCAACAAGCGCAAGTACGCTGCGCCTTGTTTCGCATGAATCGCCGTAACATCGACTTTCCAATCGACAATGGCCAACAAGTGCTGGCCCAAGCAAAAGTGAGCCTCTATGAAGGTCGCGGGGACTACCAACTCATCGTCTCACGCCTGCAGCTTGCCGGTGACGGCGCACTCCAAGTTGCCTTTGAAAAATTAAAGGAAAAACTGGAAAAAGAAGGATTATTTGACGCCACTCATAAAAAACCATTACCACGATTTCCGCAATGCATAGGCGTCATCACCTCAGCATCCGGCGCTGCCGTTCGTGATATTTTAAAAGTACTCAAACGTCGCAGCCCAACAACACCCGTCATTATTTATCCCAGCTTGGTTCAAGGTGCTAGCGCTAAACAACAATTGGTGCACGCCATTGAAACTGCGAACCGCCGCAATGAATGTGATGTTTTAATTCTTTCTCGCGGTGGCGGATCCCTCGAAGATTTGTGGCCGTTTAACGAAGAATGTGTCGCACGCGCCATTTACAATTCACATATACCGATTGTGTCCGGCGTAGGTCATGAAGTGGATACTACGATTGCTGATTATGTCGCAGATCATCGCGCTGCCACGCCGTCAGCCGCCGCCGAAACAATCAGCCTCGATCAAGCGGAACTCTATCGACAACTTGATCAACTCAAGCAACGCCTATCCAGACACACGCAACAACACCTACTGCAATGGCAACAGCAAGTCACACACCTCCAAAAACGCTTACGCCATCCACGCGATAAATTACGCGAACAAGCACAACACTTAGACCAGCTCGAACAAACGCTCAGTTATTGCATGAACAATAAATTGAACCAAGCGAAAATACAATTACAGCAGCATTACCCGGCTTTAATGCACACGATGCAATTACTGAAAAACAAAAAACAAGAACAACTCACCACCCTGTCACACCAACTCAATGCACTCAGCCCATTAGCTACCTTACAACGTGGCTATGCTGTACTCACTGACAACAACGACAAGCTCATTCGCTCCGTGCAGAGCGTGCAAAAAAATGAATCACTTACTGCAAAACTTCATGATGGACACTTAACGTGCATCGTAACTAACATTACTTGATCCATTCTTTGCACGCGTACTTATGGCAGATCAAAAAAGGAACATAAAAATAGTTAGCTGAATATTTTATGACACACGTTACCGCTATCACATAATAATACGAAATTAATTAGCTCCATTAAGGTTTTCTTAATATGCATCGCCTATACTAATTGCATGTAATTATTAAGCGATTAGTGATAGTGCCAAGATCTTTTACAGATGATAATGAGCTCAGGCTGCTCCTAGGCGAGCGACAACAAAGACCATCACGCATGCCTTCGCCTTTTTCCTTTTTTATGCAAAAAATAAAACCGAATCCGTATAGGAAACTTGTTAACAAGCCAGAAAACCGTCTCAGAGTAGCTTCCCTTACCGACTCAGATTATGCCAGTGCCGGATCACGAACACCCTCCCCACCATCAACAATGTATGAACCGATCACCACAGAGTTAGTCAGAGAATTTGGTGGACGCTACCTGTTACAAGCGCTCATTCCGGCTGGTGCCACCCAATTTCAAATTACGACTTGCTCTACATTACTACAACTTACAGATGACGCTGGTTGTTTTAAAGGGTTATGCAGTCTTTTGCTACCAGCAGATATACTTGATCTCCCCTGGCCTATACGCGAAATCACTAGCAAACCAGGTTTAGAGCTGTTTCGATCTACTGGCATATGTCAGCTTAAAGGCCGTGCTGGCTTAGAAGTTTCGTCAAATATCCTCCCAGAGGGTGCCACACAATTTTTAATAGATTGTAAAAATAAGATCATTGAGTTTAGAGATGACCAAGATGTCAGACTTGGCTTTTATGATCTCACAATCACGTCGCGAATGGGTTTTCATCCTTTTTAAACTTAATGATCACCGGCACACCCACCAGCTTAAAGCTTTCACGCATAAAATTTGAGAGAAAACGCTTGTAGGAACCGGGTAGTGCTGAGGTTTGTTTACCATGAATAACGACAACCAACGGGTTGTGACTACCGATATGCGCATAGCGTAATTTCACACGTCGGCCTTTTACCAGCGGCGCCTGATGTGTTTTTTGCGCGGCTTCCAGTGCCTTCGTTACCATCGATGTGCTGACCTTACACATGGTGGATTGATACGCTTCATCGATTGCGAAGTACAGTTTACCCACACCTGTGCCATGCAAGGCAGAAATGAAATAACGTCGCGCATAGTCCACAAAGTTTACTTTTTTCTCAAAGTTGGTTTTGAAACGTTCACGCTCATAATCACTCATGCCATCCCATTTATTCACAGCAATGATGAGCGCCTTACCACGCTCAGCCGCAATACTAATCAATCGTAAATCTTGGTCGTACACATCATCATGTGCACTCATGACCACCACTACGACATGCGATGCCTCGATCGCCTGCATACTTTTAATCATCGAAAACTTCTCAACGACCTCTCTGACTTTTGCTTTGCGTCGTACACCAGCGGTATCAATCAACGTATAACGCACACCTTCACGCTCAAACGGCACTTCGATACTGTCGCGCGTGGTACCTGGGCGGTCAAACACCACCACGCGGTCTTCGCCTAATATACGGTTGATCAACGTAGACTTTCCGACATTCGGCCGACCAATCACCGCGACTTTAATACCTTTACCCGAGTTATCTTCATCACGCGCAACAATCGGAAGTACATCCAGCTGCTCTTGAATCATTGTCGTTACACCACGACCTTGTGTGGCGGTAATCGCAATGGGGTCACCTAACCCTAATTCATGGAATTCACCAAGGGCAATATTGGCGTCGACTCGATCGACCTTATTCACCAGCAAAACCACTTTATCGCGGTACTCACGACGTAAGGTATTAGCGATGGCTTGATCGGCGGCGGTTAAACCATCTTTGGCATCAACCATAAATAATAAGCGATCGGCCTCTTGAATTGCCTGCTTTACCTGTTCATCGGTCATGGCCGACATCTCAGGGTCATCCGGCTCTGCTATCCCGCCGGTATCCACCACGATATATTCTCGATCGCCCACACGACCTTCGCCATACTGACGATCGCGCGTCACCCCGGGCATGTCTATCACCAGGGCGTCACGTGTTTTGGTTAAGTAGTTGAAAAGCGTGGACTTTCCGACATTAGGGCGGCCTATAATGGCAATTACTGGAAGCATGAGCATTATTCACATTGTTGAAATTAGCGCCATTCTACATGAATTACGGTAGCAACTCTAGTTAGAAACTTTCGGGGACGGGGGTGTGACTTAACCTTGG
>NVSS01000070.1 GCA_002732805.1 Coxiella sp. (in: g-proteobacteria) | reverse complement strand
CCAACCGTTTTAGCGCTTGCTTGTAAGGACGGTACATGAGCATATCAAATTTAGAGGGCGCCATACCTTCTTCAAATTTAGGTAAATATAAGCGCCGACGATCATTAATAGCTGCTGCTGCCAGGCTCACTAAGACACCTTCCGTATGCAGATTATCTTCAGCATCACCCAAAAATGTAATGTCAGCTTTAGCAGCAACCTGTGTGCGCTGAATCAACGTTGATAGAATAGTATAGGCTTGACGGGAGGTGCCCATCGCTCGAAACAACCCTGTTGGTGATGTATCACGCACGTAAGAAAAATCTTGAGCTTTTCCACGCACATCACGCCACACGGTTAGTGACGTTGCTGTCAATGAAATCGGATTGAATTTTCTCGCATCATCACCACCCACCCATTGCATGTAACCATAAGAGCGCGGTAACGTGGCGTTGACAATAGAGGCATAATTCATTACATCATCAGAGCCTGAGTCCAATACCATAAACGCAATAGGTTGTCGTGTACGGTACGTTGCCCTGGCCACCGACATCCAAAACTTACGTGCTGTAGTACGCTTCGCAGTTGGCGCAGATAATAGATGAACAAAGGGTACCCTGGCATTAACGAAATAGGATGCCAGCGAGGGCGTTTGCTGTAATTGAGCGACTGCTGTTGCGCCATACACCGTGGTCATCAAATTTTTATTGCGGCGCTCCTGGCGAAACATCGCCTTCCATTGACTGGCCTGTTTAAACTGAAACGTTGTGGATAGAAAACTTGATTTGCGTGCAATGGCCGCCATATACCCGGCTTCCTTTTTACTTAATGGCTGGTCTGAATTAATCACTACCCCTGCAATCAGCTTATTGTGTTTTGCCTGTTGGCTAATGGCGTTGAGCCAAGGCGCTAAAACACTCACCGGTGTATCGGGCGCCAACGTCAGCTGCAATAGGCTTTTCTGATAGTTTACATCAGCGATATCATTAACGGTATTGGCATCACTGACCGTGATCTTAATCATCGCTATTGAATCGTCTGAGGGGGTGCTGGTGCTATAAGCGCCCACTGATACTAGTAGGCATAACATAACGGTAATCCATTTCATGGTGTCATCCTTGTTGAGAATATTCTATTTAGTATATAGAGCTGATATGATACCTGCAATGCTGAAGTTAATTTGGAGCTACGGCTAACGCCAAACGCCGCTTATAGTTCAAACTCAATGACGTAAACAGCCAAAGATACACGGTATTGACACCACTCCCCATCACAAAGGACAATGCCACCATGACTCAAGAAAATACCATTATCCTATTCAAAGAAAAAACGATTCGACGTGTGTGGCATGATGATGAGTGGTGGTTTAGTGTCGTTGACATCTGCTCGGCACTCACAGATAGCCCAAATGGCGGTGCGCATTGGAGAAAGCTGAAACAACGCCTTAAAACTGAAGGCAACCAGTCCGTGACACATTGTCACGGACTGAAACTTTCGGCTACTGACGGAAAAAAATACAAAACTGATTGTGCTAACACCCGAGGCATATTGCGTATTATCCAGTCAATACCATCCCCTAAATCTGAACCGCTGAAACGTTGGCTCGCCAAAGTTGGCTATGAACGTATTCAAGAAATTAAAGATCCTGAATTAGCTCAAGAACGCATGAAAAATACTTATGAACAAAAAGGATACTCAAAAGACTGGATTGACAAGCGTTTACGTGGCATTGCTATCCGGTATTAACCTTCGAGACAACATGACTGACTTGGAACTTATCTTCACTATGCTTGGTGAGAAGGTAACAACTGAAATTTCTCAGCAAGAAAATCCTGACGGTATGCCAAAAAATAAAAAAGTAACTAAGCGAGGCGGCAATGTGGCAGGCAGCTTGTCGAGCACGCCATTCAACTGGCTAAGGATAATGATTGTCACCTGGTACAACTGACGACTGACAAACAACGCCCTGATGCATTGGATTTCTATAAAAAACTAGGATGTGTGGATTCACATGAGGGATTAAAACGGCGGCTAACGCCGTCACGGTGAGCGCCATCCATCGCTCATACCTCAAACGCAAAGGCGCCAGGAACGCGAAGGCCGCTAAGGTTTTTTTATTTCGTTCAATCCAAACGTTAATCTGGAGAGAAGCGAAATAAAAAAACCTTAGCGGCCTTCGCATTCCTGGCGCGTTTGAGGTATGAGCGATGGATAGCACTCACTGGGACGGCGTTAGCCGCAGCTCCATTAATGTATTGTTTCAGCTTCCATACACGTACCAACCGTCACACGTTGCACACCCGACAAGAAATTCCACAGTGCGTCAGCGGCTTTATTCGCAGCAACAGCGGCTTTTTCTTTATCTGCCGGTGACAACTGCTCCATAAGGTCAGCCACTTCTTGTGAATGCCATTCATCAGCACCAATATGCACTTCAAAGAATTGAATCGCTTCTTTAGAATCAATACCGTAAAATTCTTTTAGGCCTTTGATTTTAGACTTAGCTACCTCAGGCACTTGACGTTCGTAGGTGTATAGCGCACCTAACCCTTCAGCATAAGACGATTTTGCCAGATCCGTAAACGTATCAACCAACGCTTTTGTTTCAGGCAACAATTCGGCATTACGTACATTGTCACGTGTTTCACCTACCGCTTCAGCAAAACGTAACCACAACTCTGGATGATTCTCATCACCTTGCTCTTCATCAACTAAGTTACCTAATAAAATTTGGCGTGCCGGCGAATCGCTGCAGTTGGCATGCGTTTGACTTAAGTAACGCGGGAATGCGGCTACATGATGAAAGTATTGTGTCGCATAAAAACCTAAATATTTTTTAGAAAGCTTTCCCTCATTCCAATAGTGTTCATAGAAGGGATGTTTCAGTAAGTGTTTTTGATCGAGTTGCTGGTTGAGATCGAGTAAGTAACCCATAGTTTTTCTCCTGTTGCGTCTGTATTGAATTTAGTCGTTGTTGCATAGCGACCGCGCGTAGACTATATGCTACCTCATGCACCCGGATATAGTCCACACCCTGCGCAAATAAATGTGCTGCCGCAAGAGCTGTTTCCAGTTCACGCTCACCAGCAGGAACGGATGTAACCACCTTATGAAATGACTTTCGCGCATGCCCCACTAGAATCGGCACACCTAAGCGCTTCAACTCTGCAGCACGCTTGATAATGGACAAACATTGCTCCGGCGTTTTCCCGAAACCCACACCCGGATCTAATATCACACGCCCTTTGCTAATATTATGCTTAGCAAATAAGGCTAACTGCCGCTCACCCCAGCGCAACAAATACTCAATGGGATCCTTATCTAATGGGATCACCGCTTGCTGTGTGGGCGGAATCGATAAACTGTGCATACTCACCACCGTTACGTCTGCACCCTGCACCGCTTTCAATAAATTACGATCACGAAAACCCGTTACATCATTGATCCAATCAACGCCGGCTGCAATTGCTTTTTCAGCGGTCTGGTGATGCCGTGTATCAACACAGAGCTTGGGCCTAAATTCGTTGCCTTTCCAGTGGAGCATTAGGGCCTTAATCACACCCTCTAAACGTGCCCACTCTACCTCAGGCGTTACATGAGTATTGTCATCAGGACGTGTTGACTCAGCACCTAAGTCAATAACTTCAGCACCGCTAGCGAAGAGCTGTTTAGCACGCGCAACGGCCTTATCCGCATCATAAAATTGACCGCCATCTGAAAATGAATCCGGCGTAATATTAAGCGCACCCATAAATATTGATCCATCAATACGGTAAGGTACTTGTCGTGTACGAAAAGGCGCTTCGCCACTAAAGCGCGATCCCCATTGCTCTAATCGCTCTTTCGGATACGGCCAGTTTGAAAATAAATCCATCACGGGCCATAACACAAACGGGCGGTCAACAAGCTGTTTATGTGGAATAGTCAGCGCTTCTGTGTCGATGCTTATGTCACCCCACAATAAAATATCTAAATCGATATTACGTGGCGACCAATGCCCCCACTTGGTACGCCCCATGTGCTGCTCCATCTGTTGCAACTCATGCAACAAGGAAAACGGCGATAAATCAGTCTTACATGATACCGCTGCATTAAAAAACGTGGTATTCCACGACGGCGGCGCGTTATCAAGCAATTGCGCATCGGATTCATAAACAGGTGATACATGGCACACGTCTATTTTAGGGTGTTCCTTTAGAAATGCTAACGCGCGACGCAAATGATTTAAACGGTCGCCCACATTCGAGCCCAATCCGATAATAATCATGGGCGTTTCTCATTCGTCAATGTAAACGCAGCCCCCGCCAAATTATCCATCGGTGGATTTTTAGCTAAGCTTAACGTCAGCACATCATCCGGTGCCAGAAGTAACATCACTTGATTAAATAAGGCCTGCGCTAATCGTTCAATCAAACGAAATTGCTTGCCCGCAACAACACTTGCCAATTTTTGCGATAGTTGGTCGTAACATAACGTACCCGCTAAATCATCACTGTCACAAGCACTCGGCAACTGCGCATAGCGAATTTCAATCGTAATAAAGACATCCTGAGGCACCGCAAGCTCATCATCTGGCCAACCTAAATTAACAGACAGCTTAAGATCGGTCAGTTTTAATAACGCTATTGTGTCCATATTAATCCTCCTTTACGGCATCAAAGCCCTGTTGACGAAAATGACAGGCATCACATTGGCCGCAGGCAATACCGTTACTATCTGGATCATAACAAGATAATGTTAAAGAATAATGAACATCTAACGATAATCCTTTGCGAATGATATCAGCCTTATCCCAGTCCAATAACGGCGTATGAATCTGATACTGACGCTCTCTTGTTGCCAAATTGGCCATTTTCACAAAGGCATCAATATATTCTGGCCGACAATCCGGGTAATTTAACTGGTCATCGGCATTTGCCCCGAAAAAAATATCGTGCGCACCTAGCGTTTCTGCCCACGCTAAGGCCAATGACAAAAAGATCGTATTACGCGCAGGCACATAGGTAATAGGAATAACATCACTGCGTTCATGCGGCACGTCCAATGTCGCATCTGTTAAAGCAGACCCTTTCCACTGCTGCAAATCCACTTTAAAAATGCGGTGCTCCGCAACCTCCATCTCTTTGGCAATCGCCGTAGCACAAACAATTTCATGATGATTACGTTGACCATAATCAAACGTTAATGCGTAACACGCATAACCTTGTGACTGCGCAATGGCGAGACACGTTGTTGAATCCACACCCCCGGATAAAAAGACAACGGCTTTTTTCATGATTATACTCCCGGGACATCACCCCAAATTACTTTATGCAGCTGCAATTGAAAACGCACTGTTAAATTATCAGCGATAATCCAATCTGCTAATTGTTGATTACTGAGTTGTTGATGACTGGGCGAAAACAATACCTCACAGCGCTGCGCTAATTGATGCTCCGTCATTATTTTTTTCGCCCAATCGTAATCCTCACGATCACAGATAACAAATTTTACTTGATCGTGTGGCAAGAGGTAATCAACATTTTGAAATAGGTTACGCTCAACTTCCAATGAGCCCGGCGTTTTGAAGTCCACTACTTTAGTCACACGCTTATCAACCGCCGCCACATCAATAGCACCACTGGTTTCAAGCGATACCGCATAACCACGATCACACAGTTGCGTAAGCAACGTGTGACACATCGGCTGTGCCAACGGTTCGCCGCCCGTGACCGTCACATAACGTGGGTTATAATCCGCCACCGTATTAAGGATTGAATCGATTGGCGTGAGTGTGCCACCTTTAAAAGCGTAGGCCGTATCACAATAACCGCAACGTAACGGGCATCCTGTTAGACGCACAAACACAGTGGGGAGTCCGACGGTGCGCGTCTCCCCTTGTAATGAATAAAAAATTTCAGTAATACGAAGTGTGTCTATCAAGCTCAATGCGATGCCTATGTATTATTGCGCATTCCCTAGCTGTTGTAATTGTATCGACGCCAACTGCGCTGCCGTTGTTCCTGGGTAGCGCTGTCGAATTCTCATGAATTCACCACGCGCTTCACTGGTTAAACCTTGCGAGGAATGAATAATGGCCAATTTAACTTTAGCATCCGCCACTTTATTAGAGCGCGGAAATTGTTTAACGACAATATTAAATTGATTAATCGCGGCATGCAAGTTGCGCTGTTGGACCGAAATCTCACCTAGCCAGTAATGTGCATTTACAACAAAACGACCATTAGGGAAGTCATCAAGATAGGATTGAAACGACCGCGCTGATTGGGCGTATTTTTTATGCATTAATAAGCTCAATGCTGATTTATACGTATTCGCTGCTTCTACCGCGGCATCTGATGTTTTAACCGGCGTGTGCGCACGAGGATGCTTGGTAGTGGTTGAACGAGGCGACGTATCAGCAGGTTCTGACGTATCAGGCAATGTGTCACCCGACGTATCGGTACTCGTACCGGCCATGTTTTTCACTTGCTTAATTTGCGTCGATAAATCTTGATAGAAACTGCGTAGCTGACTATTGAGTAAGGTAATATCGTGTTCTTGAACCGCTATCTTTCCGCTGAGCTGCGCCAACTGCTGTTGCAATTGACTGATTTGATCTGAATTATTGGCATTGATCATATTATGCATTTGCTGCTCTAAACGTAAAACACGTTGCGATAACGACAGTGATGATGTCGATGCCGTATCACCCAACAACGTAGGGTTGGTGACATTACCCACAATAGGATTATTCTCAGTAACATCTTGTGGCTCTGCTGTCTGTTGTTGTGTTTGTGTTGTATTGGCAGCCAGTTGTTGGTTGGCGACATTGCTCACCGTTGCCGTACCCGCTTGGTTTGACGCACCCATCACATTTTGTTGACTCGAGGATGCAGGCGGTACCAATTGTCCTGTCTCCACTGACCCTTGCTGCATTGAGGCATCTTCTACCGGCGCTAATGCAAACACGACTGCTGGCATGATACACGCCAGCAGACATAATATAGGTATCTTCTTTCTAAAAAGAAATTTCATAATTAACCAGCCTTATAAAATAAATTAACCCGTCGGTTTAAGGCCCAGTCCTTTGGATCATTGCCGAAAGCTACAGGATGTTCTTTACCGTAGCTCACCATTTTAATTTGTTTGCGTGACACACCGCGCTGCGTAAAGAAATGGTCGACTGATTGATCACGTCGCCAGCCCAACCCAACGTTATATTCACGGCTACCACGGTTGTCCGTGTTACCTTCCAAACGAATGCTCGCATTAGGGTGCGTTGCTAAATAATTAGCTTGTTGCGTCATTGCCGCAACATCCGATGTGTTTACTTGGTTACTATTAAACGTAAAGTAATACGTTTGGTTGGATGGTGCTGTCAGCGAATTCGCATGCTGCCCGTTCGTTGTTGTGCGCGCTAATGATGTTTTGCCCGTACCCGTTGTTTGGTAACCGGCATTACCGCCAACACCGTAGGTATTAGCACCTGCGCTTTGTGCCGATTGATAGCCACTGCCGTTACCGCTGGTATCCGATGAGGGGGCACTCTTATAATGCGAACAGGATGCCATTAACACACTCACTGCTGCTATTGATATGATTTTTACATATTTCATCCTATTATCTCCTTGGTATTTAAGAATGTAAAAAAGGCGACCATGCCGGCTCCTGAACATTACCTTCTCTTGCCGGTAAACGCAACTTTATCCTGCCATCAATAGAGACAAGCGCCAACACGCCACGGCCTTTATAATTCTGTGCGTATAACACCATTTTGCCATTTGGAGCGACACTTGGTGATTCATCGCTACCACTATCGGTCAATGCTTGAACAGATCCACTGCTTAAATCTTGCTTAGCAATACCGAACCTATCAGATGCACGGTGCATCATCACGATACCCAGCTCATCCGGCAAGAAGGACCCACGCGCATTATAATTGCCACTGAACGTAAGACGCGCAACGCGGTTACCCGCAAAAAAGTAACGATAAATTTGTGGCGAACCACCACGATTGGAGGTAAACAGTAGCGACTTGCCATCCGGCGCCCACGCTGGCTCGGTGTCTATAGAATAACCATGGGTAATTTGCTCAAGCTTATGCGTGTTCATATCGAACACATAAATTTTCGGATTGCCCGTCGTACTCAACACCATGGCCAATTTCTGACCATTTGGCGAGAAATCGGGTGCGCCATTAATGCCCGGGAAACGTGACACCAAGCGACGCCGACCTGTGGCCAAGTTTTGTAGATAAATTGATGCTTCGTGGTGCTCAAAAGACACATAGGCTAATTCTTGACCATTTGGCGTCCAGTTTGGTGACATGATTGGCTGCGGGGACGTCAATAACTGCCGTGGGTTAAAACCATCAGCATCAGCTACTTCTAGGCTATAGGTTGGCGCTGCTGTATTTTCGTTTTGCACCAGAACATAAGCAATTTTCGTCGAAAAAACACCACGCGAGCCCGTCAGTTTTTGGAAAATAAGATCACTAATATGGTGCGCTAATACCCTCAACCCGGCCTGCGTGGTCGTAAACGTTTGCGTGATCACGACCGGCGTCTTTGGCGTATACACATTGATGAGCTTAAAGGATACTTGATAACGACCATCGGCTAACGGCCTCACAGTGCCCAAGATTAAATTATTAACCCCGCGACTTTGCCAATGTTTGAAATCCACCTGTTTGGTGTTAGCCGGCGCACGATCAAATAATCCAGGCTCAATGACCTTAAACTGGCCACTGTTTTGTAAATCGTTATGAATGACCCCAGAGAGCGCTGTGTTACCCGGCACATTCGCCATAGCGCCATTGGTAAACGGCACCAACGCGATCGGTATCGCGGCCGACATACCACGCGTGAGCTCTAAGCTTAAAATCGCAAAAGCTGAATTGACATACAACAACATTAACAAAACAATAGAATAAACAATACGCCTCATAACAACTCCTATATATGAACGACATCCTTAGGTGATACCCCTAAACGAAAATCACGAAAGTTATTAAACGCCGCTAAATTCGTCGGTACCGGCAACGGCGACGACTTGTAAATAGCGGTACGCGCAGAATCATCTAATGCCGAATTACCACTACTCTTCACGAGTTTAACACTTAATACCACACCACCTGGCGCTAGTTGAATCTCAAACGCACTCGATAAATTTTTATTCACACCACCGGGGATTAACCAATTTTGACTAATCGTTGATATGATCAGCGCTTTGTATTTATTGACAATACCGTTCATTTGACGGGTCTGGATTTTGTGTAGCTGCTTACTGTCACCCGATAATTGCTGCGCCATTAACTGTTGCTGTAATTTTTGTTGCTTCGCTAATAAGGCTTTGCGTTTTTTAGTGGCCAATGCCTTCGCTTGACGCATCCGTCGCTGCTTAGCCACGAACGCGCGTTGACGCTCAACCACTGCTTTGTGTTTTAATGCGGCCAGTGCGGCTACTTGTTTTGTGTGCTGCTGCTGCAAATGCAATTGCTCTTGCTTCATTTTTGCGACATGCTCTGCTGCCTGGCGGCGACGTAATTGCTCCGCACGCGCTTGACGTTGTAACTCCGCTAGCCGATGCTGTGCTTCACGCTGCTTGGCATGCTCACGGTATTGAATATCGCGCATTGCCTTGGCCACCTGAGCTGACGATACCGCGGTAGCATGCACAATCTTGCTGTGTTTTTTGCCACTGTTGTATTGGTAATTCCAGCTTGGTAATTTTATGATCAAAATAATCGCCAAGATGACGTGAAACGCAATCGCGATAAAGAGTGGCTTCCTGTATGAACGTGGTATTTCCATAATGCGACTAGTTTGCCATATATTGCTGCAAAATTGTAGGGCTACCGTTTTGTTCTTTGAGTTAATAGCTGATCCATCGCATCACGGAAATCTGATATTCCTCCGAACCCATTTTTGTTAGTACCCTTTATATTTTCTTCCAAGCTAAGCTATAAAACGTATCAAGCTGATCATCTCAAAATACAGCATCCATCACCCCTCGTTTTACAGCGGCCAGCGGTGATGAAGGTAAGCGACAGCTGCTTGCCCATCCTTCAACTCGCTCCCAGGAGCAAAAAGACATGCCTGATAGGCGTCGGTTAAGTAAGCTAGTGGCATTGCTGAACGCTTGACTATCTGCAGGCCTCGAACAAAAGCACGTAGAATTAAACCTAACATAATTCGGGCGACCTAAAACAGGAAGAAATATACTTTTCCCGTTAGGATCTGCCGGTAATTTCGTTAGATCAATTTGAATCATAAGCATGCGCTGACCCGAAGAATAATTTGACTTAACCACTTTCGTGCCTAATAGATTCAATGCTTTTTTCAATGCCATTACAAAATTACTAATTTTAGTGTGTGTTGCTTCA
>NVSS01000069.1 GCA_002732805.1 Coxiella sp. (in: g-proteobacteria) | reverse complement strand
TTCGCCATTCCAGAATTCTTCAAACGCCACCTCAACCGTTTTTCCGGCTGGAATGTTGGGCATGTTCTCGTCGATGAAGCGTTCGATCAGGTCACGTTTTGATCTCAGATGTTGTTCAGACCCCAACAAGTCGAGGATTGCTGCCCGTTTCTTGGCACCTTCATCCCGGACATTTTGATCGAGGCTGTTTTCATCTTCCAGAGCTTCGGCCAGTAGTCTCAGGATGTAGACGACATTGATCTCATCACGCTGGATCAGCTCCAGTTCGAAGTCGACCTCGTGTATGATGGAAGCGCCATCATCACCTGTCTTGGTGCGGTCATAGATGTCGAGATACTTGCTTTTATAATCTTCAAACTCCTGAGGTGGCAGATCAAGGTCTGCGGGCAGGAATTCTGTGAAACTCTTCAGGACATTGCGTAATCTGATCAGGTCACGGAACGCGCGAACGAATGCCAGAATATCTTCTTCAGATTTCAGATCATTCACCGCATCCACATCCGGCGCGATCTTCTTCAGCGTTTCAACAATTGCATTGAACTGAGCAACATACTCCTCATAGGGAGCCATCAGGATGGTTTCTATGGCATCCTTGTTGGAAAAAAGGGCAATGGCCTCATCCGTCTTTTTCTTCAAATTCCGAAAGCAGACAATATTGCCCTGTGATTTCACCTGACCCAGCGTTCTATTGGTCCGGGAGAAGGCTTGTATCAGGCCATGGTATTTTAGATTCTTGTCGACATAGAGCGTGTTGAGCTTCTTGGCGTCAAAGCCGGTCAGGAACATGTTGACCACCAGCAGGATGTCCAGCCGGTTCTTGTCCTGAAAGTCCTTACGCTCACGCTCCTTCATCCGCTTGGCGAGGTCTTTGAAGTAATTATAGAAGCTGTTTGAATCCTTGGTGTTGAAGCCGGTTTTATACATCGCGTTATAGTCGGCGATGAACTTGTCCAGCTTGTCCCTTGTATGGGTGTTGACCGGTTTGGAATCTGATGGGTCAAGATCAGGATCACCGATCAGACCATCGGCATCAGCGTCATCCTCATTGGCGGTATAGGTGAAAATGGTACCGATCCGCAGATCATGTTCACCCGCCTGCTTCTTGGCTGCAAAGGCTTCGTAGTATTTGATCAGGACAGCAATTGAACTGACACACATAATCGCACTGAACTGACGTTTATGGGTCTTGCGGTCATGGTTCTCGATAACCCAGTCCACAATCTTGTCGATGCGGTCATCGTCTTCGAAGAATTCTTTCTTATTGATCCCCGCGACATCCTCATCGCTGATCAATGATCCGTCCTTGGCCTTCAGCCGCCCCCAGTATTCCACGGAGAACCGCAAGACGTTTTCATCTTTGATGGCATCGGTGATGACGTATTTGTGCAGGCATTCTTCAAACAGGTCTTTGGTGGTTTTAAAACCGACCTTGTTCTTCTTGAAGATCGGTGTACCGGTAAATCCGAACATCTGGGCCTTGGTGAAGGCTCGAACAATCTTCTTATGGGTTTCACCAAACTGGGAGCGATGGCATTCGTCGAAGATGAAGACGACACGCTTGTCCTTGATGGCTTCCAGTGGTCCATCAAACTTTGAACGCGATATGGCATTGTTCAGTTTCTGGATGGTGGTGACGATCAGTTTGTGATCACCAGAAAGCTGCTTGACCAAGGCTTTGGTATTGTCTGTTCCATCAACAGAGCCATCAGAAAAATGATTGAATTCCTTGGTGGTCTGATAATCGAGATCATTGCGATCCACTACGAAGATGACCTTCTCCACCTTCGGGTTTTCAATGAGAACCTGTGCAGCCTTGAAAGCCGTCAAGGTCTTTCCTGATCCTGTTGTGTGCCAGATATAACCGTTCTTGCGGCCATTCTTCACCCGGTCATCAATCGCTTCCACGGCGTAATATTGATATGGGCGCAACACCATCAACACCTTGTTGGACTGGTGCAGAACGATGTACTTGCCGATCATCTTACTGGCGTGGCATTTTTCCAGAAACTCATCAGCAAACTGGTCGAGTTGGGTGATCAGCGTGTTATCGCGATTGGCCCAGAAGAAGGTTTGTTTGAAATCCTGAAACCGGTTGTTGGCATAGTATTTGGTGTTCACACCATTGGAAATCACGAATATCTGCACATACTGGAACAGACCATTCTCGGCCCAGTATGAATGGCGCTGATACCGATTTATCTGGTTGAACGCCTCCTTCATTTCCATGCCGCGACGTTTAAGTTCGATCTGGATCAGAGGCAGGCCATTGACCAGCAAGGTCACGTCATAGCGATTCTTGTAGGAACCTTCCTGCGTGACCTGTGTGGTGACTTGATATTCGTTCCGGCACCATTCTTCGGTGTTCAGGAATTGCAGGTAGACAGATGTGCCATCGTCCTTGGTCAACTGCATCCGATCACGGAGGATACCGGCCTTATCGAAGACATTCCCCTTGTCGAGATGGTTGAGGACCTTGGCGAATTCGGCATCGGTCAGCTCGACGTTGTTATGTTTTTCTAACTGACGTTTCAGGTTGGCGTTCAGGGCTGCTGAATCCGTGATTGCAACCGGTTCCCAGCCCAGCCCTGTCAGGCGCTTGACGAGATTGGCTTCCAGCTGTGCTTCTGATTGATAATCAGCCACTGATCACCTCATAGTCCCACTGCCACGATGTATAGAGATATTCACCACCGCCTTTGCGGTCTGTAAGTTTGACCCGCACCTTAAAGCGGGTTCCTACTGGATGATTGTTCCGCATGGCACGAGAACATTCGACGTCCAGCGACACAGGGTAGCCTTGGCCTTCAACCGGGCGTGCGTGGATATGTGACGACTTCCCAGACTTCACTTCGTGATAGGTCTCAATGATGATCTGCTCGTATTGTTCCCACGGTTTGGCCATCGATATCCCCTACACAAACATTTTCTGGAGAAGGCCTTTTTTAAAGTCTTCCATGAGTTTGATCTGGTTACTTACGGCGTCGGTCTTGGCATCCATGGCCGACAAGAAATCGGCTATTTTCTGTTGTTCTGTTAGGCTTGGAATCGATAGTGGGATATTTTTACAAGACTCTCCGTTCAGCTTAGGCTGCACCGTTCCCGTGTTGTATTTCTCATACCGGATGTTCTCCAAACAAGCCGCAAGAAAATATGAAGAGCCTTTCGCTCGATAGACGTGAGCGTGGTTGTTCACCCATGATTTGCCCGTTACTAAAAACGATAACGGTGTAGAGCGTGACAATATGTTCGCACCATCTTCTCCGAGGAGAACGATATCTTCGTCGAAAATGTAATCATCAACAAAATCAATAATGCCCGAAGCGCCATAGTACGGGTATTCGCCATCGCGCTTTTGCCGATCAAGTTCCTTCAATGGGACGCGCAGATGGTCAAGTGACGTACTCTCGTCCCCCAACCGCTTATCTTCCCAATCTGGGTAATCCGATCCGTCATCGCGTTTAAACCGCAACTCTTGGCTGAACAGTTTCTGCATCAGACCGGCTTTGAATTGTTTTAGAGCGTCATGCTTGCGGCGCAGGGCATCCAGCTTGTCATCCACCGAACCAAGGAAGGCGGCGATTTTAATCTGCTCTGGAAGGGTCGTTGTTGATGCCCACAAGCGGTGAAGATCATTCCGATTAATTCCCGGAACCCCCGTTTTGTCACTCAACTTTTTGAAGTTGACACGGCCCAAATGATAGAATGTAAAATCTATAGAATTTCCATGAAAATCCTTAACCCAGAGCGCTGTGTTCAAAGGCCAATGCGGTTCTTTCATGTAAAATAGTTCGCCGATACTACCATATCTTCCGGTCACGATTCCGGGGCCATCAACTTTGGCTATGTTGTGGAACCCGGTGATGCCGCCGGACGAAACAATTGGAATACTGCCCTCCTCGCGGTCCTGAGCTGGCAGATCGAAGCCTCTTTGGAATGTTGCTATTTCACCAATTCTTTTAATCTGCCAATCATCAGTAAACTCTGGAAACCTGATCTCTGGAACCGCTGTCATACCGGCGACACCAGCTTCAACTCTTCACAGAACCCACGGATGCGGTCATCAATCTCGCCCATCTCATCATCAATGGCTTTGATGGAGTCCGTCACCTCAGCCAGATTAATCTCAGGCTCTGGTTCAAACGTGTCGACATATCGTGGAATATTGAGATTGAAATCATTCTCTTCAATCTCGCGCATGGATGCCCGATGGCTGAACTTGTCCTCATTCACTCGGTCACGATAGGCAGCAACAATGCGGTCGATATCAGCCGGTCGAAGATTGTTCTGGTTCTTTGCTTTCTCAAAACACTTACTGGCATCAATGAAGTGAATGTCATTAGGATTCTCCCGGCACTTCTTGAACACCAAGATGCAGGTCGGAATACTGGTTCCATAGAAGATGTTTGCAGGCAGACCGATCACCGTATCCAGCCAGTTTCTTTCCTTGATCAGATACTGCCTGATATGTCCTTCAGCCCCACCCCGGAACAATGCTCCATGCGGCAGGATAACCGCCATGGTGCCGTTCTCATCAAGCTGGTGAAGCATGTGCTGGACAAAGGCATAATCGGCCTTGGAAGACGGTGCCAGCTTGCCGTACTGGCTGAAGCGATCATCAGACAGCAATAACGGGTTGGCAGACCAATTCGCACTGAAGGGTGGATTGGCAACAACCGCTTCAAATCGCATATCGACATGCTGTGGCTCTTCCAGCGTGTCTTCTTGTCGTAAATCAAAGTTACGGTAATGGACCCCGTGCAGGATCATGTTCATCCGGGCCAAGTTATAGGTGGTCCGGTTCATCTCCTGACCAACGAACTCTGCAACTTCTACTTCCTTGGATACTCGCAACAACAAAGACCCTGATCCACATGTCGGATCATAGACGGACTTGAGACGTGTCTTCCCGGTGGTCACGATACGAGCCAGAATAGTGGATACTTGCTGTGGTGTATAAAATTCACCAGCCTTCTTACCTGCACCGGATGCGAACTGACCGATCAGATATTCATAAGCATCCCCGAGGACATCACTGTCAGATTTTTCCAGTTCAAAATCGATCTGGTCGAGATGAACCAATATCTTGGTGATTAGTGCATTCTTGGCTTCTTCGGTACGCCCCAGCTTGGACGATGTCAGGTCGAGGTCTTCAAACAGATTATCGAAATCATCTTCTGAATCCGTGCCCATGGTAGAGCGCTGGATATTGTTCAAGATGGTAGCAAGATCACCAAGAATGAACTGTCCCGGTACTGATCCACGTTTGGCAACCTGACCAAATAATTCTGATGGTTTCAGGAAATACCCAAGGGCATCAATAGACGCCTGCGCAACAGCATCCAGATAAGCCTGACCTTCGTCTGTGCCTTCTTTGATAGCAAGATAATCCACCCCATCCTGCTTCAACACCTTGTTGGCATAGAGGTGCATACGTTCAGACAGGTATTTGTAGAAAATGAACCCAAGAGCGTAATCGCGAAACTCATCGGCATTCATCTTACCGCGAAGCGTATTGGCGATATCCCAGAGCTTTTGCTCCAGCTTCTTCTTTTGCTCGTCTGTCACCAAATTCCCCTAATGGTTGTACGGGGATATCGTTATCATGTTGCAGGATCATGGCAAATGACGCGCATCACGCCATCGATCAGCGTTACAGCCATTGAAAAGGCCCGGATGATCGCCACCCGAGCCTTCTATGATCTGCTAGACATGATTTTCTACCTTGTAGGTTTTATTACGCGTTTCGATCTGATGAGTAGTGCTAGGCAAATGATTGAGTCCGGCCCTGCACTTTCAGTTTAAACGCCGAAGACTGTTTCGGGTTCCATTTCTGCACACCATTTCTGGTAATTTGCGATTTCGCGATCCGCCCGTTCGATCTCACAGGCGATGTGCTCCTTCAGGTACCAAGTACGTTTTCGCATGTCGGCGGTTCTCCGATCAAAAACGAGCGCCCATTCTGGTACCAATTTTCGCAAACCCGCACGACTTCGAACACTGACCTCATTGGCCGCGAACACTACTCGGTCACACTCAAGAAGCTCATCCGTCACCCATTCGGCAAACACTATTCGACATGCTCCATAATCGGTTTGCCGCATTTTCAATGCATGACGACCACAATAGTCGAAGTACGTGTACCGTTCTGTTTTTCGTGCTTCGGTAAGACCACGAAGCAGAAACCACGTCCGGGTTTGAAAGATCATGCTGCCTTCGCGGTGTCGGTTTTTGTGCTTAACCTTCATGATCGTCTCCTCCTGACCGGCATGGCTCCATGCGAAGATGGCAATCAGAACAACAATGCTCAGGATGATTATCACAAGGATTATTGAAACGGTTTTGGTGGTAGATGAGGTGTTCAGCTAAGGCGTCAATAGTTTCATCATCTACAAACACCGTGCCGGATAAGTCGACAACAAAGACGTTCTCGATGGCACTTTCACATTCCTCGTATGCCGGGTCAGGATACAGCAACTCGATAAAGAGATTTTGACCTGAACGGCTGAGTGTATATGTGGCGACAGGGATATCAGGCGTGGCCCAACCCCATGGCCGCTCTTCTATATGTTGGAAGTTCAGCAAGCACGACAATCCGCGACGGATTTGATCCTCAGCGATTAGTTGCTCTGTTGAGCGTAGTTTTATCTGTTTCATAATCATCTCGATTTTTTCAAGGCAATATCGCCCTAAACCAAATGATATGACAATATTCGGCGTATCAAATGCCGCCGATAAGCTGACTATTACCTTCATCGCTTGTAGTATTATTGCAGTTAATCATCTCTCGCATGAAGTTCGAAAAAATCAATGCTTCATTCAAATGATCAATATACTTTCGTATCGCAAGTATAAGATCATCGAAGCTGTCGTCATACGCCTTAAAATAAATAGCCTCTGACTGCACTTTTTTGATCAACAGGTACATTCGGACCCATATATCCTCGCTTGGCGTGGCAAAATGCACATCCAATCCGAGCGAGTGCTCTTGAATGTCTATGACGACTTCATCGTTGAGCAGATAATGGCTTCGCCGTGGCAGGACGTTGCCGCACTGGTTGAATATCTCATCGTCGATAAATTTTAATGAGTATTCATAGTGACTTGGCACTCTCATTTTTCGTATTGATCGGCTGTTGTACTTCATAATGGCACTCCTAATAGTACTTATGCTTAGGTGCCATTTGGTATGTACTGATCGGTGTTGGTGGCTCCTGACGCATCATGATTGTTTCCATGGCGGCGTAAAAATGGGGACAAAGCGATGGCCTTGTCCCCATAAAATTGATTGATAAATTTTAAGTCCAAGATGGCATCCAGCCACCGGGTTTCACACCGTTCTTGTCCCCCGGCGTGCCGATTTGTTTGGTAATCCAAACATCGATATCGGCGACATACCACACGGATCGACTTGCAAGTATCTTTCGCGCGGCTGGAAACTTTCCGGCTTTTTCCAATCTTTTTATCGTGCTAGGCGACAATTTTATGCGGTTTGAAACCTCAGCTATATTTAGAATCATTCCAATACTCCTCTTTATCCGAGTATTTAGTGCTGCAGGACCTTGTGGATGCGCTTAGTCGGTCCGTGGCGGCTTTGGTCGATTAATAGACCGTCATATTATTACCAAAAACAACTGTTAGATTTGGGCTGTTCCCGGTGATAATGCTCACGATAACGGTATGCGTTATGAGGGTTCAAACAGTAACTTTTTAACCCGGCCTTTGCCCGTCATGCACGTTCATGCGTGATGTTGGCCATCACTAACGATCTCACCTCGGACGATTTTCTGGAACAACAGTGTACAATCAGATCAAACAAATTCGGTCTGACTGCTGGCGTGAATTCGCATAATTATTGGCAAAAATTCAACTCCTCACACTGACCGGAAATCAATCCTCAGCTCTTAGAGTTAATCCATGATCCATTACGCTATTGGTGACGTGCATGGCTGTTATGACCATCTGGCACGTTTATATGACACCATCATCGAGCATCACGATGACCGATACAAAGGTGAAGCTTATAAAATCGTCTTCCTTGGAGATTATGTTGATCGAGGACCAAGTTCAAAACAAGTGTTGGATTTCTTGATCAAGCTTGATGAACCACATCACATCACCTTACAGGGCAACCATGAAGAGATGTATTTGGATTTCGTTCAATCCGTTGATGAAAACGGTGGTGATGAAGCTTCAATCCACGCTGGAGCGTACTGGATTGAAAATGGTGGACGCCAAACGCTTCAGTCGTATTTGAAAGATGATCCTGACCATTCAATTCATGATGACAACATTCTCAATCCATCAGCATGGTTCGACGCGGTCAGTCATATTCCACGCAACCATATTCGTTGGCTGGAAGACTTGTTGATCAACAAACAGCCCTTTCATCTTGATCGGGGAAACAAGCTGTTATTCGTGCACGCAGGTATACAAATGCACAAAAGCTTCTTCGAACAATCTCAAGCTGATTTCCTGTGGTCACGTGATCCAGTGTTCTTGAATGATATTGAAGCAAGCTGGGGCGAACCATTTGTCGTCGTTCACGGACACTCAGTTTCAGCTGCACCGATGATCAGAAACAGGCGAATTGGTGTTGATACAGGCGCTTGTTATCGGGGGCTTCTGACTTCAGCCGTTTTTGAAAATGGTGGATTGATCGGATTCATCCACGCAAACGACAGCTCAACCTATATGCGGTGACACTCATTACACTTCCACCTTTTTCGGAAGCTTGCGAGCTATTTTAGTAAATAAATCAACAGGGTCGGCACCTATCGCACGTGCCACAGCATAGAATTCGATTATATCAATTCGCCTGATACCATTTTCATAATTTGATACCCATGGCTGCGGCTTACCCAGACTACATGCCAATTCAACTTGTGTAACGCCTGCATCCTTTCGCGCCCGAATAATGGTCTTCAAAAACGTCTTATAAGCGACCGTGAAAACTGATTTCGGCATTTTGGCTCAATCCTTGTGCGGATCACTTGCCTAAATGCGAATTTCGGATATACGATCTTCTTATATTCAATCTTAGGGAGAGTCACATGACTGAATCTACTGCAGGCATTGATTATGATGATGTGGACTGGAAAAACAAATGGATCACCTACGTTGTGATGCTCTTTTTGATCACCCCGATTGGCATCCTTTGGGGCATGTTTTTCAAAATCTACCAACGCAAAGGAATTGTCGCCGTTGGTAAAGGCGGCGAAGCAAAGAAGGTGCCCGTGTATGCGAAGATCATCATTTCTGTGCTGGCGTTCACCGTTTGGATGTCCGCTCTTAGCCAAGTAGGTTCAGTATAATGAAACGCATTATTTTAATTGGTTTTTGCATGGCGGTGGCTGGATGTGATGCCGTTATGGGTTGTGATTACTATTCCCAATCAGCTGATTTGTCGGCTGAAATGATGGAACGGAATTTGCCAATATCAGTAACGCAACGTTTAACCGCGTTGCACACAAGAGCGACCGCTCACGAAATGCGCGGTGAGCATGAGCAGGCATGTACAAAACTGGAAGAGGCGTTTGAATTAATCCAGCGCTACTAGATCAAATTTCCTGATATGGATCAGCGAAAACAAGCGATGAACATGTTTAGAAAACCATTGCTAATCGCCCTGCCCGTCATCTTGGTGGTGGTCATATACTCAAGTTTATTTGGACGCCCTTACAGATATGATGTCTTCGATGCCGACTATCATTGGATAACCCGACAAATCGACGAAGCAACTGAGGCAATATCTTCAGATCACCCGCTTGACGATTTGAACTTTGAAAACATATCCGACCCGAATTGGACAACCATTTGTCTGTTCAATGGATATACTGATCCGCAAGTCCACATGGCTGAATTGGGTTATCACGTAACCGCTTTTCAACGCTTAAGCCTTGATACAAAAATTGGATTATACAGGGTCAGCACGGTTGATGAGCATGAAGCCATGATCGTTATTGTTGGAGATGATGGTCGCCTTCGGTTCATCCATCTACCCAATGGCTATCCGTTGATTGTCCAACATGAAGAAAATTGCTTCGATAACGAATAGATGTGCTTGGAAGCATTTACTCCATCGGTACCATCGTCTTTGAATTCTACTCGGCTATAGCGATGGCGATTGGTGTTGATCCGGTACGTTTGATCGACCACATCATTCGTGAATTTCCGAAGAAAATTGAAATCCAATTCAAGTACGTTCGACCGCGTTGTTCAGATGGCTCTTTAGACTTCGAACTATTCGAATTGATATACTAATTGAACGACCAAGAAAGCTTTCAGAATACCCGACCTTGTTCTTTGACGGGCCAGTTCGCAAAAAAGCACAACGGCACGCATCACTAACAATAGCCGATCATCGAAATCGCCCTCTTGGTCATTCATTCAAATAACCATCACCTAAATCGGCAATGGCATCACCAACGATGTCAAACAGCTGATCAGCGTTCTCTTACAAGCCGCCAT